>CAYXVB010000091.1:0-4441 GCA_964467785.1 uncultured Bacteriovoracaceae bacterium | reverse complement strand
GGGCCTCAGTGGCGCTAGTCGAGGGGATTGAGCGGTTCCGTAAGTACTAATCAGATTATGAGTTGTCGCACCCAACGCTAGGATGAAATTACGCGCTTTTTTCGATTTTGCGCAATGTTCCGAGCAGGACCGCAGTGCAGGCGCTCTTAAAAGGTAAGATCTAAAGTCGCTTCTTCCGATACTGTCACTATGGGGTGTCCTCGGAGAACGAGTCAGTCTTGGGTTGCCATTTTTGGAATCCTATTGGGGCTTTGGCTAGCTCCAACCCATGTCGCTTGGAGCGTTGGACCGGCATCTTCCTCGACTACCCATTGTCTTCTCGGTGCCCTTCATGAGCTCGTTCATGAAAACGAGTTGGGAGTTCCTGAACCGCGCAGCCTGGCGCCGCTCAAGATCGCTGCTTCGGAAGCTCCCGTTGCCACCCAGGCAAGATCGAGTCGTGAGAAGCTCTCGGCCGAGATCGCAAAGCGGCGGGCGCGCGTACCGGAGTTTCGCTTTATCCGTGAGGAGGCCGAAAGGCGGGGGCTTCGAGTTTGGCTTTTTGGGGGAACGGCCGCAGGCTACAGTCATTATGTCAAATGGGACGTTCTTCGCGAGCTGGGTGACTTGCGCTTTCAGCCCAATCGTTTTGATTATGACTACACCAATATCTACCGCTCCACTCAGGATCTAGACATTGTCGTGAGCGGTAATGCGAGAGAGGCCGAGCAGTTCGAGCAAGCGTTAAAGCAGCAGTTTCCCTATTTTTTGGGGACCAAGTCTGCGGGATGGGAAGTTCGAAGCATCAAGGAGGCCCGTGGAGACAAGGGAGGGCTCTTGGGTGACTTCGGTTTCATGAACCAACACACGGATTCCAACTCGACCGGTATGGTGGAGCTCACGGATCCCCCTCGCGGAGAGTCGATCATTCGGGATATCCGTGATTGGGAAAACAATAAGGATCCAGCGTTCCTCAAGGATGTGGATGAGGGACGGCTGACATTCTATCATTCGCCCAGGCATCAGGAGACATCCCGGTTCAAGTCGGGTCAAAATCCCCCGATCTTCTCGGTCATTCGCGCATTGACCAAGGCATTTCAGTACGATCTGAAAATCAATGGCGAGGATCTGGCGATCCTTCAAAAGGAGATTGCTCAGTTTGATCCGGCTAGGGATCTCGCGAATCCGGACGCCGAGCGGTGGATCGAGAAGAACGGAAAGAAGCTGTTCCAGCATGCGGTGGATATCGAGTATGCGTGGGATACGCTCGAAAAGCTTGGTCTCAGAAAGAAATTGATCGCCATTCACAATGACTCCAAGACGGAGGATTCTCTCACCTGGTGGATGAATAAGGAGCCGCTTCGCAGTAAAGCCGTTGGAGAAGGGGATGGCGCGACGGCAGAGAGTCTGGGAATCAAGATGGTTTCCCATGAGACGAAGAGTTTTCTGGCTTATGAAAGCATGACCCGCTCTCATACGGGCGTACCTAACGTTTTTGTGTCGCGGAAAAACACTACTGGCGAAGAGGCAGTTTACGGAGAAGTATTTTATACTTCAGTTGGAAATAAAAACGCGAGAGGAACCGGAATCACCATCCGCTATGAGGTGGACCCAAAAGCCAGAGAGGGTTCGGATTTCGCGATTGAACATCAGGCCTTTGGAGAGAGGTACTTCATCTCCAATAACAGAAATGCGATCAGGGTGATCCCTGAGAGCTTGGATATGAGCCCTGGGGAATACTTCAAATTTCTGGCCGAGGGCAATAAGGTCGACCAATGGGACCAAGCGATCCTTTGGAAGTTGAAGCGACGAATCGAAAACGTGGTCACTTCGCGCCAGATTCCGCCAAAGGACATGAAGGAAATTCACTCCATTGTGGTGGATCAAATAAGAAATGCTCCAAATCGTGACGTGGTCATCCAGGAATGGCTCAAGGTTGAGGGAGCTAGGCTCAGAATGGATCCGGCGGAAGTCGAGACACTTTCAAATGGCCTCAAGGCCAAGAGCTATCAAGTGGATCCCGCTCCTCTGTTCTTGAGGTTGACTGAGCTTACCCGTGGAACAGAGCTCGAACGCTTCGTCACCCAGGAGTGGCTACCGTCGATTATCCAGACATTGAAACCCGATATCGGGGATCGAGCATTGGAGCGTAGCCTGTTTTCGAGCGATCCAAAGCTTCGGGAATTCGCAACGAAGGTGCTCGCGGCGCGTGATGCAAAGGCCAGTACTGCATTTGTCAGGGCGCTGAGAAGAATCGAAGCCCAAGGCGGAGATGTCAAAGTTTGGCTCAAATCAGAAACCAGGACCACCGCACAGGCTCAAGACAAGTCTGCCTATCTAGCGCTCCATCCCGAGCTCAGGCAAACGCTCGCGGAAGCCGAGCTCAGGGTGATCAACCCATACTTAGAAAGAGTTTCGAACCTCCCCGTTTTTGAGAAAATTGCGGGCGGACGCCTGCCAACGGAGGCTAAGAGCGAAAGTTTTGAATTTACGTCTTTCGATTTCCCGGCGGAGGGAAAGCGAGTGAAGCTCGGTAGTCCCTGGAACGAGCGCGGGCGTATGCCTGGAGAGGAAGACTTTTCTGAGGTTACCCTCAGTGAGCCCTTTGAAATGCAGGTTACGCCGGTCACGCAGCTCCAATGGTCGCTGGTGATGGGTGAAAATCCTTCCCGCTTCAAAACTGGCGGCAAGGTGGTCAAGCTCAATGGTCAAAACATTGAAATGAATCCGGATCGACCTGTCGAGCAGGTCTCATGGATGGATGTCCAAGAGTACATCCGGAAGCTAAGTGAGAGGGACCCTAAATATAATTATCGATTGCCAACCGAGGCGGAATGGGAGTACGCGGTCAGGGCCGGAACTGATACACCCTACTCCTATGGCAGCGATGCCGGTGAGCTTGGGGCCTACGCTTGGTATAATGATAACTCGGGTAGGCAGACCCACGACGTGGCCGGCCTCAAGCCCAATCCCAATGGACTGTACGATATGTATGGGAACGTGTGGGAGTGGGTGCAGGACTGGTGGCGGGCTGTTCGCCCTCCCCACTCAGCAGATCCTAAGGGTCCGCTTTCAGGCAGTTCTCGCGTGCAACGCGGGGGCAGTTGGGTGGAAAGTTCGGAATTCACACGTTCCGCCCTGCGCCACCGCCTTGCACCCTACCGTAATCTCAGCTACCTCGGCTTCCGTCTGGTGAGGACCCCTAAATAGCGCGTACCGCTCGGTGCCTGATGCCCGAGCGGCAATCGGAAGGTTGCTCCTGCTCAAGGAGCCACTGCAGCGGCTCTCAGATTGTACTCAAGTTGTGATTTGAGCCGGACAGAAGTGTGCAGATGTCTATTTCTTATACACTGCAAATAGATTGTGCGATTTTTGGGCGTAAATATAGAGCTTTTGAGGCCTCTGGTACGACGCGTGCAGTCACTTCAATTAGAATTAACTGGAGGTATTAAAGTATGAATAGCAAGTTATTTGGGAAAAAGAAGAATTTCAACCTGAAGTGTATTTGGACTGCGGCCGTGATTGCCAACGTCGCGCTTGTTCAGTCTTCGGCAATGGCCGACGATCGCGAAACCTATGAAGCACTTGGCACCGCTAATCTGGCTCTTATCGTTGCTATGGCCCCGACTGAGGGTTTTTTGGGCGCTCAGAAGCAGTTTCTGCGCGAAGAGTCTGGAGACCTGAAAAAGCGATTGTCCTCAATGAAGCGCAATGGTTCCTCGCTGGGCGAGATCGCCGAGCAAGAGCGGCGAATCCAAAGCGTCGACCAGCGCTTGGCCGTCAATGCGGAGCGCCGGACTTTGGGACGAGTGGTGCTTGGAGCCCCCCTTCTTGCTTCGACTACTTACCTGTTAGGTCACGATGTCGGGAAGTACATCAGCGATCGCTCCATTAAGAGGGCTGCGGAGCAACAAGTCACTTCCGGTGACCACGATCATTCGAACAGCGGCGCCCAAGCTGCGGCTGCAAATTAACGGTCGCCAAGTAAGGGCGTTCCCTTACTTGGTGTAAGCTTCCGCTATTGCCTGCAGTGGTGCGAGGTCTCGGGACGGTCCCGATTTGGCGGCAACCTGGAGATCTTTGAGTTCCTTGAGGAGCGCAGCTGTGTTTTCTCGGCTGAGCGAGTGTAGCGCAAGTTGCAGAAGCTGAGTACGTGCAAAGGCCTGAGCCTCGGGCTGAAGGTCCTTACGGCCGGATTGAATTTCGGCGACGGCTTCGGCGCGCGCTCCGACGGAGGCCAGTGAGAGCGCCTTGACGATACTCATCGGTCCCGCTGAGATCAGCGCTTTTTCCTGTGCTTCCTGCATCAGGAAGCCGACCTGCTGCCACTTCTTGCCCTTGACGGCTTGCGCCCAGAGGAATTTGAGCTGGAGGACGGGATCCTCGGCATCGGGCACGCGATTTTTGCGGATGAACGACCAGTCGCCGGCAGGATCGAGCTGCTCGAGTGCCACGAGTGCGA
>CAYXVB010000090.1:0-14625 GCA_964467785.1 uncultured Bacteriovoracaceae bacterium | reverse complement strand
CACGCTCCGGGGGATCGACTCCAATATCCACGCCGCAGCCGCGATGAATGTCACCGCACGCGGCCTCTTGCCGGTACTGCCCATTCCGTACTCGATCTACCCGGACGGAATCTTCAATGACCATCCGTTCACGCTGTTCTGGCTCAACGGCTGGATCATGCGGGCGTTGGGCCCCGACGCCTGGTCCGCGCGCCTGCTCACGGCCGGGTTCGCCGTCGGAAGTGTCTGGCTCACCTACCGGATCGCCGCGTTGCTGCTCTCTCCAACGATTGGCCTGCTGGCCGCTCTGATCCTGGCACTGACCCGGGACTTCGTTCTGACTGCGGGGACATTCAGTCTCGACACTGGCCTTGTTTTCTTCATCCTACTGAGCTTTTGGCACTGGCTGCGGGGCCGTCCCCTCCTCGCGGGCCTGGCCGCAGGGATCGGGCTTTGGATCAAAACTCCGGTAGTGCTGCTTCTCTATCCCACAGTCTTTTTGGCCTCCTGGATCCAAAAGCGACTCCGCGCGGATTTGCGGCCACTGCTGCAATCGGCAGGCGTCGCCGTCGCGACTGGCGCGGCGTTTTGGATCGCCGTTGGAGCCCTGGGGGATTGGTCCGTCGTGCGCGATTATTGGGTCCGACAGCTCTGGGGTACCGCGGTCGGCGGGCGCGGACAAAACGACCATCAATGGACGCTGATCATCTACACGCTCAAGACCGGCTTTCTACCCGGTCTGCCGCTACTCATCTGGGGGCTTGGCAAAGGAATCCTTCGCGGTCGATGGCGGGACAGCTTCTTCCTGATTCCGCTTCTCGCGACGCTCATCATCTCCACGGTGGTGACCTTGATGCGATTCAAGCTGGGCCATTACTTCACGCCGATCTTTCCGTTCCTCGCCATCATCTCCGCCTACGCAGTCGGAGACTGGCTCCAAAAAAACGCCGAGCGTTTCTGCACTTGGCTGACGGGGTTTGCGGTGCTCCTCGGCGCCTTCCTGGTGGTCACGCCCACATCGCTCGCCCCCGAACCCTTTGACTCCCTGAGAAAGTTCGAGGCGCTCATCGCCCGCTCCGGAAAATGCGACGAGCAGCTATGGCTCGTTCCCGGTGGCGAACCCGTGGGCGGACCATTGGACTACAAGCTCCATCTGCTTTTTTACACAGGCAGGGAACCCAAGGTGGTCGAATGTCGCGAGCTCGGCGCGCGCCTCGCGCAGGCAACGCCTGACTGGATGATCCTGTCCGCTGAGAACTATCGCGGATGCCTGGGGGACGCGGATCGGTCCCGCTTCCGCTCGGCCATCCTGATCGGCAACCAGATTCTCGCAAGCCGCAACATGTCACTCAGCCCCGTGGCGGATCTCACACCGCTCTACGTCGAGGGCAAGGCTGTCACGGACTGCAAACCTCCCGCGTATCCGCGCGATATGTGGCATCGATACGCGGACTGATCCCGCTGGCTCAAAAGTAGCCGTCGGCTTCGGCGCCCCCGCTAGTATTGGCGCACAGCCCGGCAGCGCAAAAGCCAAAGACATTGTTGGTGTCGATGATCCGCTGGACTACCAAGCCGGAAGTGGAGTTGCTGTTGCAATTGCCGCCAAACTGCCAGGTGTAGTTGCCGAGCTGGAGGGTGCCGGTGTCAGCGGTCGCGGAAACTGAATTTCCCGGATTTCCGAGAAGACCGGACATCGTTACGTAACAGTTGGCGACCCCCGAAGAGCTGAGCGGGAACTTGAGCGTGCCGGAGGACGCGGAGTTGAACTCCGCCACGAAGAGGTTACCCGTGCTCGGAATGGTGATCCCCTGCGGCACCGCAGAAACGCGGATATTCGCGGAACCACTGACACTGGCGGCGCCGCCGACTCCGTTGGCGATGATGGCTTGAACGGCTTTGTCGCCCGAGAAAATCAGAGAGAAATTGAGTTGGGGCGACGAAGACGCCGAGATATGGATCATCGCCGCCGGCGTGCCCATGATCACTACGGGATAAGAGTTGCCGAAGGCGACGGCAGCATTGGTCGCGTCGACCAACACGGAGTGGAACAAATCCGTCACCAAGTTGATCTCGGGAGCCGTGACGGTTGCGCCGTTGCGTCGGTCAGAGCCGGTCTGCACGATCTTGTAGTCGGTGCTCGCGCAGATCGAACCGCCCGAGGAGAAACAGACGGGCAGCGGAAAATAGTTGGTGGATTGAACCGTGTCGGCCGCGGCAACGCTGGATTGGCGTAGACCGGTCAATGTGGCGGATCCCGAGGTCGCCGCGATGGAATTGTTCGAAGACGCGTCCGAGCCTACGGAATAGATCACCGTCCCGTCTGAGAGCGATCCAGCACTCGTGCCCCGGTATTTGGCTCCCGAGATGATCGCGCTGAAGTTTTGGGCCATCGTGATCCGGGCGCCGATGTACCGCCCCTCGGGCACCACGCTCGAGGAGATCGGCGTCTTTCCGAAATTCGCATCGGATCTCTTAAATGTGAGATCCTGCGTGCCTTTCCAGACCGTGACAAACGAGCTATCGCTCATCCGGATCAGCTCGATCTGCCGGAGTGGAACCGTGAGCTGGGTCGGTGTGACGAAGCCGGTGGCCGAGGTAAACGCGGCATCCGCTATCAGGGGAAGCGCCGCCGTGGCAATGGAGAGCGCGAGCGTGAGATGGAACCTTTTACGCCTGTTCATGGTGAAGCGCCTTTCCTTAGCCCTTCGAGCTGTTAATCATGACGGAAATGCCCGAGCCGAGGCCCGCGCCGCAGCCGGGCAGGCCGAAGGCGAGTGCCGCCGTCGCGATCACCGCAACAACCACGAGGACCCAGCTATTCTTGAACTTCTTATTTGTCGTCATCCGATGACTCCTTGGGCTCAGAGCGAGACCTGAACGCCGAGCTTGATCACGTGCGTGAGCGGGGACTGCAGGAACAAACCGTACTGCACGAAAACCGTGTCGATCATGTTGAAGTACTTCTTCTCGAGGTGCATTCCGCCGCCTGCGAGAACCTCAAGAGCGGTGGAGCTGCTTGAGTTGAACCAGGTCTGCGCTCCGACGCCGAATTCCGCGAAGTACCGCTGACTCAACGAATAGTGGCCCGTCAAAGCGTACTCGGTCGCGACGAACCCTCCGCCACCGACGCCCGGAAGATAAGTCATGCCAAGATTCAGGCCGGACTGAAGGCGGTCCGTCAGGCGATACTTCGGGTTCCAAGCCAGGTCCGCCGAAAATCCGTTGCCGCCGCTTTGGATCGCGCCGATCGCACTGACGCGGAAGTCGAGCAAGGAGGTGCCGGAGACGGGAGCAGCCTGCGCGTTCGCCGCGAGAAGGCCCAAGGCAAGAGAGACGATCGTGAGTGAGCGCATAGGATCCTTCCTGGAATTGCTCGCCGTGACCATGAACTGATTATTTAAAGATTACGGCGCTCTCCCGCGAAGATCAACGGGTCTGCGCGATCTGAACGATCTGAGCGAAGTTCAACCAGTCTTCGTCAAAGTTTCGACGCCTCAGCGTACCGGCTTGGCGCGGCGGTACTGTCGCGGCCAGTCGGTATCAACACCCAGCTTCATCGCGGCATGAAGGGGCCAGTATGGATCGCGAAGAGACTCTCGCCCGATCAAGATCGCGTCTGCGGATCCTTGAGTGAGGATCTTTTCCGCCTCCGCCGGCTCAATGATCAGTCCGACCGCGCCCGTCGCGATCCCGAGCTCAGCCCGGATCTCCCGAGCAAATGGAACCTGAAAGCCCGGCGATGCGGGAATTACCGCATCCGGCACGAGTCCGCCGGTGGATGTATCGATCAGATCGACGCCGACCGCCTTGAGCTCACGGCAAAACGCGACGCTCTGCGGGAGATCCCAGCCTCCGTCCTTCCAATCCGTCGCCGAAATCCGGACGAGGAGCGGTAGGTGAGCGGGCCAGCGCCGACGGACCTCTCGAGCTACCGCGAGGGGCAGACGCATCCGATTTTCGAGTGATCCGCCATAGGCATCCCGGCGATGGTTTGAGAGTGGAGAGAGAAATTCATGCAGCAGATAACCGTGAGCCATGTGCAACTCGACCGCATCGAAGCCCGCTTTGCGCGCGCGATCGGCCGATTCGACAAATCGTAGCACCACTTCAGCAATTTCGGCCTCTGTCATGGCCCGAGGAACTCCGCAATCCAGCCCAAAGGAGATCGCGCTGGGTCCGACCGTTTGCCAGCCGCCGCGATCGCAGGTCAAGAAACTGCCCCCGTTCCAAGGCGAATCCGTAGAAGCTTTTCGCCCCGCGTGCGCAAGCTGCACCGTCGGAATCGAGCCTTGCTCCCGGATAAAGCGAGTGATTGGCAGCCAAGCTTCTGTCTGCTCGTCATTCCAAAGTCCCGTGTCACTCGGCGTGATCCGTCCTTCCGGCACCACCGCGGTCGCCTCGGCAATCACCATGCCGGCTCCGCCCGTCGCTCGGGATCCAAGGTGCACGAGATGCCAATCGCGCGGCACGCCATGGACCGCAGAATACTGACACATGGGGGATACGATAATGCGGTTCCTGAGCTCGACGGAACGCAACATGAGTGGACTGAAAAGTCGGGAAGTCACGGAATAGGGCTCCTTGTCATAGAAACATATGCTCAAAATACCTTGCCCCGCAATTGTCCGCGTGATTGAAACTCAACCCATGCCCGAGCGCTCGAGCGTACAAACTCGTTGGGAGTGCATACCCGTACTAGGCGGCGAAATGTCGATTTACGTCGCCCAACGGCGCCCCGAAAGCGACACGCGTAAAGACAAACCCGCCCTTGTACTCTTACAGGAAATTTTCGGGGTCAATTCCCACATCCGTGACGTCGCCGAGCGGTTTGCAGCGGAGGGGTATCTAGTCGTCGCTCCCGATCTTTTCCATCGCGGGGGGCCCCGCTTCGAATCCGGATATGAGGACTTCCAGCCGGGCAGGGAACGGCGCATGCAAACGCCGGATACCGATTTCCTGGCTGACATGGATTGTGTCCTCAAATGGCTGCAGGATCAGTCTACGAGTCGCATCGGCGTAGTGGGCTTCTGTTACGGTGGACGCCAGGCATTTCTCAGCGCCTGCACCAAAACGATCGACGCGGCTGTCGGATTTTATGGCGCCCGGATCCCGGAGGGGCCGCTGGCACTGAGCCGCTGGATCTCGGCACCAGTACTTTTGCATTTCGGCGGGCTCGACTCATCCATTCCGTTGGAGGAAGTCCGACTGATCGAATCCGCGCTTGCGGCCAACGGCAAGAAGAGCGCCGAAGTCGTCGTCTATCCCAACGCGCCTCACGGCTTTTTTTGCGACCAACGCAAGGATTACTCGCCCGACGCGGCCCGCCTGGCTTGGACTCGCACTTTGGAGTTCCTCCGCGAACACCTATTGAGCTGAGCGTCGCCTCTCCGAATCCAAAATCACGGCCCGAAATTTGCGCCGCAGAAGCGGCATGCACCTCTCCACTCTTGAGGCCTACATCCTGGATCTCGACGGCGTGGTCACCCACACCGCGCAGCTCCATTCCGTCGCCTGGAAGCGCCTTTTTGACGAATACCGAGAAGCTCGAAAAAGGTGCGGCGAGCCAGAATTTCAGCCATTCGATATCCACGACGACTATCTACGATACGTGGACGGAAAGACCCGCGTCGACGGGGTTCGCAGCTTCCTGGAGACCCGCGGGATTCGGCTACCGGAAGGCAGGCCCGATGATCCAGCTGACTTCGAGACCGTAAACGGCCTGGGCAATCTCAAAAACACGTATTTCGACCTCGAGCTTAAGAGGAAAGGGCCCGAAGTTTTTCCTGACGCGATTGAGGCTTTGGGGCGATGGCGTCGCCTCGGCTTCAAAACGGCAATCGCGTCATCGAGCAAGAACTGCGAGGAAATCCTGAGGCTCGCCGGCCTGACCGGTCTCTTTGACGCGCGAGTCGACGGCACACATATCGAAAGGTGGGGAATGCCAGGCAAACCGGCGCCGGACATATTTTTGGCGGCCGCCCGCTTGTTGGGGGTCGAACCCTCGCGCGCGGCCGTGCTCGAAGACGCCATTTCGGGCGTCCAAGCCGCGCGAGCCGGGCACTTCGGATTGGTCGTCGGAATCGCGCGCTTCGGTCACCCCGAAAGGCTCAAGACAGCGGGCGCGGATATCGTTGTCTCGGAGCTTACGGCCGTACCGGTGCCCAAACAGGCCCGACGCCCCGAGCCGGGCGCCAATCCCTGAGCGATCAGGCCGCGATTTCCGTGTCTCCGATTCGCAGTGTCGAAGCCTTTTCATCGGTGTGTTTGATCAAAAGCAGCGGACACGGACTGGATCTCAAGACCAACTTGATCTTCTCGGAACGCCCCGGCGCGAAACTTCCGTCCCATTGCATCACGATGAGGGAATCCTCGCAGCCGGCCAACGCATGTAGTATCTCACTGGTCTCCTCGCCCCGGACATGGATGAAACGCCGGATGACTTCGCGGTCCGCCACGCTCGACATCGGACTCGCCTCGGCGATCATTCCTTCGAGCTGATGCGGGTACTCATGATAAAATACATCGCTGGTCTCGCCGATCAGGGAGTGATCCCCGCCCCCTTCGGGCGTGACATGAAGAATGTCTAGCGGCACGCGCAGCTTGACCGCCTCTTGGATTCCGAAATCCAACGCCGAATCGCGACCCGAGACCGCGCCCTTCATCGGAACTAGAATCGAAGTCACTGGCCCGATACGCGCCCGGGAGTGCACGAGCAAGATGGGCTCCGCCGCCTTTTCCACCAGCTCACGCTGCCAGGGCGCAGGGTGGGACTTTCCCGGCTCAGCGACCAGCATCACCAAATCGGTTTTGCGGCGTTCGAGCGCCTTGCGGGTCGCCGCGACCATTTCGTCCGCCTCCGTCTCGATCACCACGCTGGTCAGGTCTCCACCCAGCGTGGACAGGAGCTGCTCCTGGATGCTGAGTACCTTCTGCGGCGATGGATCCGCGCCGATCAGCACATAAAGATCCGCGCCAACCCATCGCGTAAACTTCGAAGCCTCGCGCACCCGACGCACCATGGTCGGCCCGAGCTGGCGCGCGTGCCAAGGGAGTAAAACCACCTGTCTTTCTGTACTCATGCGATATCCTTCATCGGACTCGGGTTCCGCACCTGGAAAGGTACCCTGCGTCCGAACTGGGTCAAATTCAAGCGAACGACGTTGCCAGCGATTGGAAACGTCCGTTCCATTTCGACGCCCGACTGTTCGGGTTCAAACGGGGCGTCCAGTCCGAGTATATGAAAAACCAATGCCTGCCAGGTGCCACCAGCGCAGGCGGCATGAAACCCGAGGGCGGTATTTTTCATCAGATTGCGCAAATCGAGTCCTAAGCCGGCTTCCCAGTACGTACGGGCAAACTCATGCTCTCCGATCCTGGAAGCGATCGCCGAATGGATACAGGGCGAAAGGCTGCTTCCATGATCGGTGATCCGTTCATAATAATGAAAATTGGCCCTCAGCTGCTCGGCAGTCATCGCATTTGGGAAGAGATAGGGCACCATGAGAAAATCGGCCTGCTTGAGGATCTTTGAGGAGTTGACCTCGCTCCACTTGAGCAGCCGCTCGAAAGGCGCACGATATTTTTCGTCCGTTTTAAGCGGCACATCCTTGAGATCAAAGAACCCTTCGAACTGGGGATAGACTCCTTGCGTGTTGGGCTTTGGAATGTGGATGTGCTCGGCCATGTCCGCCCAAGCCTTGAACTCCTCGCCGTTGAGATGGAGCTTGGATTGAAGCCGTTCCCACGTAACGGGGTCCTCGTTTTTGAGCCAATCCGCGACAAAGAGCGCGGCTTTTAGGTTTTCGCGCACCAACCAGTTCGTATAAGTATTGTCGTCGACGCTATGGTGGTACTCGTCGGGGCCAATCACCTTTTCTATGTGATACACCCCGCTCGCATGCCGCGCCCGGCTGATCCAGAACCGCGAAGTCTCAAAGAGGATTTCCGCGCCGCAGCTTTTCATCCACTCGTCATCGCTGGTGATGCGCCAGTAGCGCACCACTCCAAGTGACACTCCCCCCGTCACATGGATCTGCTGGAATCCGGTGAAGATCGGGACCGTGGCCTGAGTCCCTTTTAAAACGATCGTCTTGGGCGTGGCGTCCAGACCGGACGCAGTGGATTCCCAGGCGTAACAAGCTCCGCCATGGCCGAGAAGGCGTGCCCGCTGACGAGCTCCATCCAACGTGTGATAGCGATAGCCCAGCATATTCCGGGCAAGTTCCGGCTGAGAATAGAGGAAGAAGGGCAAGATGAAGAGTTCCGCGTCCCAAAAAATATGGCCCTCGTAAGCCCGCCCAGAAAGAGTACGGGCGCCGATGGAGGAACGACCGTCCACCGGGGCCGCGATGCGGAGGTGGTAAGAGTTGAAACGAAGCATTCGGGTAACCACTGCGTTGTTCTCGATTTCGATGTCCGCCGCCTTCCAAAAATCCTCCCAGCGCCGCTCATGATCGCCGAGGTAGCGATCAAATTCCTCCCAACGCAATGCCATCACGTGAGAACGCGCGGTGGCGACGACCTGCTCGGTGTCCCGCGAAGTGAAGATGCTGACAAAGCGCCGTACCCGGATCCGCTGGCCGGGCTCGGCCCGGACGCAGACACTCTCGCCACGGTCATGGCCGTCAATCGCCGTGCGCCCCGCCATACACACGCGGATTTTTGAAGCCGAGGTTTCGAGGACGTTCATGTAGCAGACCTCGGCTTCATGCCACGCAGGCACAACCCGCAGGTGTGGGTGACGAAGCGCCATCTCGTGGTCAATGAGTCCGGTATCGATCTCGATCGTTTCGGAATGATTGACCGGAGTCACCTCGATTTCCTGCAGGAGCAAATGGGGATCGGCGAGTGAAGCGCATCTCAGGGTTTTCACCGTCGTCTTGAAATCGTTTTCATCCGCGAATTCATAGTGCTCCGTCAGCAGCGACCGTCTCGCGTTGAGCACCCTCTCGTAACTCTTGAGCTGGGTCGAAGCCGGAGTGAGTTCCTGCTGATTGACCCGGATCCTGACCTGGAATGGGAACGGAAAAGACGCCAGCTCGGGAAACGGCTCATCCCGGTCGGCGCCGCTCATGAACTCCGTTTCGGAGTACGGGCGGCCCTCCGCTTTGGCATCATAGACGCCCGCGATGAACAGGTCGGCCTCCGAGCTCGGAATGAGCAGATTACACGATCCGCGCAATCCGCAATAACCGTTGCCGATGGCAAACAGAGTTTCGCGCTCCCGCTCCTCTGATGCATTAAAACCTTCTTGCCGGAGGGCCCATTCGAAGTCGGGTTGAGTCGAACGTCCTTGCATGGTCAGTCAGCCTGCCTTCCTTGCCCGCGGAGCTACAAGGGACGTACCCGGGTCATAAGCCCTCCGAATGCCCAATCCCCGTTGTGAAAGCGCGCTGATTTGTGGATAAGTGGATAAGTGGATAAGTGGATAAGTGGATAAGTGGATAAGTGGATAACTCGTCCGGATCTCCGGACCACTTGTGGATAATCCATCACGATGCGAAGCGTACGAGTCAAAGTCAGACAGGCCCGGGACAAGCTGGTTGCCAAAGCCGCCGATGCAGGAGCCAGGACAGCCATGGCCATGGACAAGAATCTGGCCCAGTTCCGAGCCTACCTCGATAGCGTGGACTTCGAAAATGACTTGGACGAACTCGGGATCAGGCTAGGCCTATCCGCAAGAGAGCTCCGCAATGAAAGTCCGGGCCATTGGGAACGGGCCTTTCACAAGCTCAAGCTGATCGGCCGCCACGCCGCTCTGGACACCTACATGAAACGCACTGCCGATCCGCGCACGCTCGCCGCCAAGGCCATCTTCAAACGCTTTGTACCGATCATCAACACGGCGGTGACGAGTGCGCAAATTTTCAATATCACTTATCATTGCTACCAGATCTATCTGAAGCGCGCGGGCAAGACGATCCTGACCCTCCCCAATGGAAAATCCGAATGAAACCGGCTTCGACGCCAATTTTCTGTCAATTTTTCGGTCAAGAACTTCTATCCCCACGCAAATAAATGCTGTGTCCGGATTGACCTGGGCGCCCCATCCCTTTGCCCACTCCCGCTTGATTATGAGACAATCCTCCCATGACTCTAAGGCCGGCCTTCGCCTCCCGCATCGTGTTCCCGCACTGGAGCCATCCCAATTGGATTATCGTCGGCGCTCACTCGAGCTTCGTCGCCTATTCGCTGATCTTGCCAGGGTTCTCCCGACAGCCCAGCTACGCCCTGGCATCCATCGCCACTTGCGTAAGCCTTGAGCTGCTGGTCAGAAGGCTTCAGGGCAAAGAGCTGGCGTTTCCACTGAGCGCCATCATCTCCGCGCTCGGATTAGTTTTGCTCACCGATTCATACACGCCTTGGGGGTATGCCCTCGTCGGCGCGCTCTCCATCCTCTCCAAGCATCTACTGACGATCAACGGTCGCCATATCTTCAACCCCACCAATTTCGGAATCGTGGTGGCCAATTACTTTTTCACCGGAACAGTCACGCTGGTACCCGGCAGATGGGGGGGCACTCTTGGCAGCATGCTATTCGTACTGGCTCTAGGCCTCCTGCTTGTCTATCGGGCAAAGCGACTTTGGCTATCGCTCGGCTTCTCACTCGCTTACTTTACTGGGGCCTTGATTCTCGCCTTCGCTTACAACGCGAGGCCAGTCAGCATGCTTATGCCCATGACCGGCGCGGCCTTTATGCTTTTCGTGTTTTTCATGATCACCGACCCCCAGACCTCGCCCAGCGCTCCCAGGCAACAGCTGGTCTACGGCGCGCTGGTGGGCATACTGGCCACGATTTTCCGTAATTACTGGCTCAATACCAACCTTTTTCTAGCCCTCTTCGTCACCACAGCGCTGTATTCCTATTGGAGAGCCGCCAAAGAGGCACCCCATCACCGCAGCGAATTCCTTCCGTCCGCGATACCGGCACCCGCTGAGGCCCTCCGATGAAACGCTTTCTCCTGCACCTTCGCCTTTCCCGAGGAATCTGGATCGCAGCGCTAGTTTTAGGCGCGGCTTTCCTTCATCACCAAGACCTTCGCCGAAAACATTATCCGAGCGAGACGGCGTACCAGCATCGCAGGGAGCCGGCGACGCAATCACCGCTTGCATTCACGCTCACCAACGAGACATTCAAGGCAGGCTTCGTCCAGCCGCCATCCGCTGACTCCACTCGGAGCAGGGTGCCACACGTCATCCGGCGCCTGCTCGGAGCGAGCGTGGCGGTCACTGACGTCGACAACGACGGATTTTCGGATGTTTTCCTGACCTATTCCGAATTCGACGACGAAGTCGCAAGCACCCTCTTCAGAAACCGGGGCGACGGCACTTTCGAGAACGTGACCGCAAAGGCCGGCCTACAGAACCTCCACTCGCGGGGATTCTTCTTCGACTTCGACAACTCGGGACGCAAGGGGCTACTGGTTCTGGCAAAATGCCCGCAGCTCTACCGCAACGATGGCAAGGGCCGATTCACGCGGGTGCCCGAATTCGACATCGGCTGTCACTGCGAAGCACGGGGCGCCAACCTCGTGGATTACAACGAAGACGGACTTCTTGACCTGATCTACGCGCCATTTTCCGAAACCTGCAACGAAGGCCCGGACAACCGCTTCCGGGCCACCAACGGCGGACGCGCGCGACTTTACCGCAATCTCGGAGGCGGTCGCTTTACCGACGTGACCGCCGAGGCGGGTCTTGGCCACCTTGGCTTCACCCACGCAGTCGGCGTCTATGATCTCAGAGGCACCGGACGCCAGGATCTCTGGTTTGCCAATGACTGGAATGTCGATCGCGTCTATTTCAACGAGGGCTCCGGCAAATTCAAGGAAGTCTCGGACGAGGTGACCCGACGCGACTTCCATACGAACGGCATGACAGCGGAGATCGCTGACATTGACGATGACGGTCGTCCCGCTGTGTTCGTCGGCCATATTTTCGAAAGACGGTACAAGCTCGAAGGGAGCGCCCTCTGGAAGTCGACTGGAAAAGGGAGATTCGACGAAATCGCGCAAGATCGCGGCACGAGATTTTGCGGTTGGAACTGGGGAGCTAAATTCGCGGACCTCGACAATGACGGGGACCTGGATCTGGTCGCCGCCAATGGTTATCGGTCCGGTGATCCCTGGAACGACTTCTATTACTACACTACCTCAACCATGGACGCCGCCGCTGGATTCCTTCTCAGGGATCCACGAAATTGGCCGCGCCTCGGAACCACTTCCTGGGGTGGACACGAAAGCGCCTGCCTCTTCTTGAACGGTGGAGGAACGTTTACGGATGTCAGCCAATTCACTGACCTTGGTACCGATTACTCAGACAAGAGGGGAGTCGCGGCTTTCGATGCCCTCAATGATGGTTCCATCAGCCTGATGATCGCCAATCAGCACAAGATCGCGCACTACTTCCGGAACCGACAAAACAACAAGAACTCGTGGATCGGATTCAAACTTGTCGGAACGCATGCCAACCGCGATGGGTACGGCGCGACGATCAGGGTCCGCCTCCGCGACGAGCGGGGAGTGAGGACCCTATCCAGGGAGCTGGAGCCATTGAACGGCTTCTCCAGCCAGAGCGATGACCGACTGCATTTCGGCCTTGGGGCGGCAGGCCGCATCGAATCCGTGGAAATCCAATGGCCGCCACCAAAGCGAACGCGGCAGGTTCTCCACGACTTCTCCGTTAATCGCTACAATCGCGTGGTCGAGCCGCGATATTGAAAAGAGGGATCAATAAAGATCGCCCAGGTCCGTGTTCAAGCCCTCAAGGGTTCGGACAATAGCGCCTTGCTCGTCCAATAATACGATTTTGTTGTCGTGCATGATCTGACCGTTACCGGGATTTTTCGAGTACTTGATTCCCAGCAGCATCGAAAGGGTGCGCGTGTCTTTTTCACTCCCGACAAGGAATGTCCAAGCCGGAGACGCCACATCATTATGATGCCGGAAATGCCTCAACTTCTCAGGCACGTCCCCCTCGGAGTCGAAAGTGACCAACACGAATTCGGCGCTTTGCTTCCGCCGGTCTAACTCTGCTTTGACTGCCTTGACCTTCTTGAGAATTAGGGGACAGGCGGTCTGGCAGGAGGCGTAAATCATGGACATCACCACTTTACGGCCCTTGAAATCCGATAGCCGCACCGGCTTGTCGTCCTGACTCTTCCACTGCAGCGGCGCCTGATAAATCGACGCCGGGCGATTTTCCGTCTCGGCCCGCAATGGGCTTTGCCCAAGAACCAGGCCAAGAAGAACGACAACGGACAGAAGCTTATTTTTGATCATATGCGCACCTGAATCCCACATTCATTACAGCGAAATCCGGTCCCAAACTGTTTCTCATCGCGTAACGCATGAAGGCCGCGTAGTCTTCCCGTTTCGCTGCACCGGTGACTCCGCTTCCGCAGAAAAATGACTTGCTCTGATCGCCGTCCGCGCGATTATCCGCCGTGACGAATGAGCCATTGAAATCGCTGGTCCACTCCCAGACCAGGCCATGGAGATCATGTATTCCGTAATAGTTGGGCTTCCGGCGTCCCACGGGTTGGTTGGTCGAGGAGGGCTTGCCATACCAAGCCAGGATCCGCTCGACAAATGCGGCATCCCTTGATGCGTCCGCCTTGTCCTCACTCGCTGCCGCGGCGTATTCCCACTCGAGGGTCGTAGGCAGTCGCCCCCCCCGTGCCTCGCAAAACGACGTGGCCGCGAACCAAGAAACGAAAACGACCGGCGCATTCTTCCGCTGGACCGGACGGCCGTCCTTCCAGTCAGAGAGATACCGCGAGTCGGCATAGAGCCGAGGAACCTTGTTCTTAGTCCATTCAGTACGCCGCGAAAGAAACTCGAGATAATCTCTCTGAGTGACCGGATACCGATCCATCGCGAAGCCACGGACTTGAAAATCAGTCTGGCCTTTGTCCAATCCGAAAAGAGGAGCAAACCGGCCCGCGGGTACCCAGACCCGCGAGCCAGTCTGAAGCGCGGTTACACTGTTCAGCGGCGGAGCGGCTGATCCGTCATGAACCTTGAGGATCAGCCCCAGAATCCCAACCAGAACATATGCCCACGCCGACACTTAATGCTCCTCTCAGTGCGCCTCACCCGCAGGCGCGGCGGAAGACTTGCCCTTGGCGCGTGCGGTCTTGATCTCTTCCGCCGTGAACGCCTTGGCCTTGTTTCCCCAGGTATTGGTGACGAAAGTCAGAACTCCGGCAAGCTGCTCATCGCTGAGACCCGCCACCGGCGTCATGATGCCGTTATACTCTTTGCCGTTGACCACGATCTTACCTGACTTACCGTGATCAACCAAGGAGACCAGCTCCGAACGGTCGGCTTGAGCCGCGCGCTTCATGAGAAAGTCCGACTTGGCGAGCGGAGGAAAGACTCCCTCGAGACCCTGGCCATTCGCCTGATGGCACATCGCGCAGTTCTTCGCGAAGAGTTCCTTGCCATCGATCTTTTCCTTCCTCGCCGTCACGACAGGCGTAACCTCCGGTTTGGTACCGGACTTGACGGCTGTAGCGATGGATTCGTCGCCAAGGTAAACTTCGTCAACTTCCTTACCGGAATAGATTTCCTTGACCTGGTCGCCATCCACTTTCAGCATTCCGAGAGCGCCCTTGTTGAAGGTGCGGAAGATGCTGTGGTCGAC
>CAYXVB010000089.1:0-14664 GCA_964467785.1 uncultured Bacteriovoracaceae bacterium | reverse complement strand
AGGAATTCGGCTTTTAAAAGTGGTGGATCGAGCAGGGATCGAACCTGCGACCCGCTGATTAAGAGTCAGCTGCTCTACCAACTGAGCTATCGATCCAGTGGTTTCGGGATTTAGCACCGGTCTTTCCGAAGCGCAATGCTATACTTTTAAAGAATGCGTAAAATTTTCAAAATCGTCGCCTTCGGCACTCTTCTCTTCCCGCTGATCGCCGGATCCACCAGTTTTATCGAGCAGCCGCTGCCGGATATCGTCGCCGAAACTCCGGTGATTGTTCGGGGTAAAATCGGAGCTTCGCATGCGGACTGGGGCGTAGGTTCGGACGGAAATAAGCGGCTGTATACGTACTATGAGCTTCAAATCAGCGAAGCATTCAAAGGCCAGGTTCCGAGCGGAGGGGTGACCATTCGCGAGTTGGGTGGCGAAAAAGATGGAATCGGGATGCAGGTGGCGGGAGCCGCCCGCTTTGACAAGGACGAAGACGTTGTCGTCACCCTCTCAGAACGAAATCCCGACGGAACCTATGACATCCGGGGGCTGGCGACCGGAAAGTATAATATTAAACAAGATCAATCGGGTAGAGAGGTTCTAGTAGGTGCGGGTGTCGATGGTCATATTGACTCCATGGCAATAAGTCAGCAGGGCTCTGACAAGCCGTGGACCTTGGATGCATTTCGCGACCTGATCCGCTCTCAGGGGGGCGCCGGAAGCATCGCCTCTAGTGGCGCGGAAGTTCAGGGAAAAAGCCCGACGCATCGCCCCTCCACGCTACCGTCTGGCGCAGCGTCCCAGCAGGCACCTCAATTGCAAACTCCATCCTCCGTGGAGCCGGAAGGGGCTTCGGGTGAAAGCTCCCTGTCTTTTGCGCGCGTTCTCGCGTTAGCATTAGCACTGGGGATCGCGATCTGGGTTTGGATCGCACGCCGGCATAGACGGTGACCCGAGCTTCTCCGCACATGATGTGCGGAAAAAACTCCACGAAGGAGTGTCTCACGGATGGGACAGAGTCAGGGAACGGGTTCGTTCGCCGTGGCGGTGCTTGTGCTCTCCTCGTTTTGCGGCACAGCGGCTTGGGCGTACACGCCGACCGTCACGGAGAGCGGCGTTCCCGTGCGTTGGAAGGGGGGGCGGGTCAAGCTCGATCTCGCCGGTAATCCGCGAAACCAAAGCGGCGTAGGCGAAGGTGAGTTCCAGGCTTCGGTGGTCCGGAGTCTTCGTCGCTGGGAAAACGTCTCTTCCGGCTCGATTCGTTTTGACTACTGGCAGGGTGGCGACGCGTCCAAGTTCGTGCCCGCGAGCGAGTACGACGGCCTCTCGTCGATCTATTTTGCTTCGAACGCCAAGAGCGACCCTCATCTCTCGAGCAACGTGCTCGGTCTCACTCAAGTCTGGTACGACACGGCGAGCGGACAGATCTTGGAAACCGACATCGTCCTCAACGATCGGAACTTTCGCTTCACGACTTCGGCGAGCGATACCTCGGGCTATGGGTTGGGTGGCTCCATGGCGCTTTCGCAGTCCAATAAGGTGTTTATCGAAAACGTCATCACTCACGAGCTGGGCCATGCTTTCGGCCTCTCGCACAGCGGCGGCCTCCAGTCGACGATGCTGTTCATGGAGTCGCCTGAGCAGGCGCATCTCGGCTGCGACGAGGCGGCCGCCGTCCGCGCCGTTTATCCAGCCAGCGGCTCGAGTGCCGTAGGGGCGATCTCCGGCACGGTGGTGAGCGAGCAAGGGCCGCCTATCTTCGGCGCGCACGTGCTGGCGGTCTCCCGGCGGCGCGGAACGGTGATGGCCAGCGCTCTGTCCGCCAAGGATGGCGCATTCACGATCTCGGGTCTCGAGCCGGGGGCTTACTTCCTGTTGGTCGAGCCGTTTTATGCCGGCAGTTCCACTCTTCCCGCCTATTTTTCCACCTCCCGCTCGGACGTCTGCCCGGGAGGACGCTCCTTTGGCCGCACGCCGCTGCTCGAGGTTGGCGGCAATAGGCTGGCTCCCGTGATCGTCGAGCCGGGCGGCACCACCACGACCGGCAAGTTCGTCGCCCGGTGCACGGGAGGTAGCGGCGCCGCGATCCAGACCAACGCGAGCTCCGCGGCAGCCAGCACCGCTCCGGTGGCCTTTGCGGGAGGCAGCGGCGGTTTTGGCGTGGTGGATCGGTTTAGTCACTCGAGCACGGTCTACTACAAGTTGCGCGCAGTCTCCGGGCGCATCGATCTTCATGGCGTCAGCTTTAGTCTCTACTCGCCGGCCCGGACGTCGCTCGAGCTGATCGATTCGCGCGGAATGCGGGTGATGACGGCCGACGCAGAGGACTACGTCTATCGTGGAGACTCGGGCTTTGTGAACTACGATTCGCGACTCGTTGTGGAGGACTTGCCGCTGGATGATTACACGGTGCGGGTCAGCTATTCGACTCTCGGGGCCGCGTATTATCCGGCTGGACCGGTTTCGCTCGACAGCGTCCCTTTCGTGCTGCTCACCGGTTCGGTCAACGAGCCGGAGCCGGTGCTCGAGAACCAGATCCCGTTCAACTCTCGTTGCCGGCAGGACGAAAATTTTGCGGCCTATGTGAGTCCGGCGGGTGATCCGCCACGCCACCTTCAGGGGCAGGACAATGTGGGTTTCTGCGGCCGGGTCGAGGCGGCCGGACAAGGGAAAGGGCCTGGCGCCCCCGGCGCGGTGGCGGGATGGTTCCTCCCTTACCTGGTGATGGGCGGCGGCGGCCTGTGGGTCCGCAGGCGATTCCGCCGGGGTTGGGCTTGAGTCGCTACGCGGATGTGTCAGAATCAAGGCATGTGGAACCGGATGTTGCTGGCGGCATTGTCCCTGACCTTGAGCTCGGCCTGCTGGGCGGCTTATGCCTCGGCGGACCTCAAGCCTGAAAAGATCTTTCTCGCGGACAGCAAAAAGAACGAGTCCTATGTCCGTGACGGTCTGGTGACGGGCGGGGACAAGGCTGTGAGCGACGTCGTCGTGCGTGACATTCGCCGGGCGGCCAACGGGCGCTTTGAGCGCCTCGTCGTCGATCTGGAGGGAAATGTGGGGGGCGAGCCCGCGGCCATCCCGCGTCCGCCCTTCTATCAGGTCTCAGTCACCCCGGATCAGAAGCGGGTGATCTTCACGGTCTTCGGCAGGCCACGCCTGCACATCGACACTCATCGGATCATGACCGCGTTCCGCAAGAGCCAGGCAGTGGAGAAGCTCATGCTCCTTCCTACGTTGGATGAGGAGTCCTGGTCTTTCGTGCTCCAGCTACGAAAGGAAACCCCGATCGAAGTTTTTGAACTGACCCAGCCGGTTCGCGTCATCATGGACCTCAAGCTGAAACCTTAAAATTAAATGATCCAGAAAGCCCCATTGCCCATGTGCATGAAAACCCGCCCGGCTTCCGTTTGGTTCGCGCTCTCGCTTTCGCTTGCTTCTGTTGCCTGTTCGTCGGGACCTCCGATCAAAAGCCAAGCCTACGCCAAACTCAACGAGCGTCGCACCTATGAGTACGAGATCCCGGTGGTGATGCGGGGGATTGAAAAGGCTCTTTCCGGGCTCAAAGTCGTCAGACGCGATCCAGAGGAAGTGACTGATCTCGAAGCGCGCAAGCTGACGTCCCGCCGGTACGAAACCGATTGGATTTACGGCCAGTCTCGAGACAAGTACGTGGAGTACACGGTCAATGACTCTCCGCGCCGTAAAATGCTGCAAACTCGCTACAAATTCACGATCGAAGCACTCAGTCGCATCGGCGGCACTGACGTCTCCGTGCGATTGACCGAGGAGATCGAGCGGCTCAAGGAGGATGGGACCCCGGCCGATTACGTCAACTCCGACGAGCCGGATACGTCGAGAGTGGCTGAAATGCTGGAGAAAATTCAGTTAGGCATCCTCATGGCCCCTCCCTCCAACGAGATCCGCTGATCGGGCTTTTCGAGTGCCCCCGGCTTGCCAAATGGACAAGCGTGACCATATGAGTCCTCGAGGGACATTCGAATGGCAACGCCTGTCGATGAGAACAACAATAATCTGCCCGCACCCGCTTCGGCTGCTCCCGCCGGTACTCCTAAAGGAGGACAGGGCGGTGGCCTGGTCCTTCCGGATCAGATTCTTCCGCCCAATCTCTTTATTCTGCCGGTCAACGCTCCGGTCGTTTTTCCGACCCTTTTGACCCCGCTCCTGGTCACTCAACCGCGCCACATCCAGATGATCGAAGAAGTGATCAGTCGGCAGCGCATCTTTGCGCTCGTGCAGACCCGTGATGGCGAAGTGCGCGAGAACATGAAGCCGGGCGATCTCCATGACGTCGGCGTCGTGGTCAAGATCATCAAGCGGCTCAAGATGCCGGACGGCGGGATCAATCTACTCGTTCACAGCATGAAGCGCTTTCGCGTAAAGAAGGTCCTCTCGGATCATCCTTACATCGTGGTTGAGAGCGACTACCTCGAGGACATTGTCGAGAAGGACACGGAGATGGATGCGCTCACCCGCTCGGTGATCGCCCACGTCAAGAAGCTCTCGGAGTCCAATCCGTTCTTTACCGAGGAAATGCGCCTGGCGATGATCAACGCTCCGGGCCCCGGCACGGTGGCGGACCTCGTGGCTTTCGCGCTGGGATTGCCCAAGAGCGAGGCGCAGGATTTCTTGGAGACCCTTTCGGTCAAATCCCGCTTTGAGAAGTTGCTCGTCCATCTGCGGCGGGAGCAGGACGTCGCGGATCTGCAAAAAAAGATCTCCGACGACGTCAACACCAAGATCAACAAGATGCAGCGGGAGTTCTTCCTCAAGGAGCAGCTCAAGACGATCAAGCGCGAGCTGGGCATGGAGGAGGACGGCAAGGAAAAGACCTCGCGCGATTTCCGCGAGCGGATCGAAGCCGCCGGGATGCCCGCCGACGTCAAGAAACTCGCCCTCGATGAGCTCGGCAGGTTTGAAACGATGAGCGAGAACTCGCCCGAGCACAACGTCATCCGCAATTATCTGGAGACCCTGGTCTCGCTTCCCTGGTCCGTGGAGACTGAGGATCGCCTGGAGCTCTCCCATGCCCGTGACGTGCTGGAGTCGGAGCACTACGGTCTCGAAAAGGTCAAGGAACGGATTTTGGAGTTCCTCGCCGTGCGAAAACTCAAGAACGATCGCAAGGGCTCGATCATCTGCCTGGTCGGCCCGCCTGGAGTAGGCAAGACCTCGATCGGCAAGTCGATCGCCAAGACCCTGGGGCGCAATTTTTTCCGCTTCTCGCTGGGAGGAATGCGCGACGAGGCCGAAATCAAGGGGCATCGCCGCACCTATGTCGGCGCGATGCCGGGCAAACTGATCCAGGCGATGAAGCGTGCCGGCTCGCGCAATCCAGTGCTCTTATTGGATGAGATCGACAAGCTCGGCGCGAGCTTTCAGGGCGACCCCGCGAGCGCGCTGCTCGAGGTGCTCGACCCCGAGCAGAATGCGACGTTCCTCGACCATTATCTCGACGTGCCGTTCGATCTGTCCAAGGTGCTGTTCGTGACCACTGCCAATAGCATGTCCACGATCCCGGCGCCCTTGCTTGACCGCATGGAGGTGATCGAGATCCCGGGCTACACGCTCGAGGAAAAGGAAATTATCGCGCAAAAGTACGTCATTCCTCGCGCTCTCGAGGACCACGGACTCAAGCCGCGCCAGCTCCGGTTTGAAAAGACCGCGTTGCGTCGGCTGATGTCGGATTACTCGCGCGAGCCCGGCGTCCGCGTGCTCCAGCAGCTGATCAGTAAGATCGCCCGCAAGGCGGCCGCGCAGATCGTCGAGGAGCAGGAGCGGCCGGCGCAGGGCAAGGTTTCGCGCGGTTCGCCGATGGGGCCGATCGCGGTCACTGCCGACAGCCTAGAAAGCTGGCTCGGACCCAAGCGCTTCTACAACGAAGTCGCTGAGCGCATCACGGTGCCTGGCGTAGTCACAGGCCTGGCCTGGACGGCGATGGGCGGGGATATCCTTTTCATCGAGGCGCAAACTCTGCCCGGCGGTGGCACGCTCAAGCTCACTGGCCAGATGGGCGAAGTGATGACTGAGAGCGCCGCGATCGCCTGGAGCTACATCAAGAAAAAGGCCGTCGCGGATCTCAAGCTCGACCGCAAGTTCTTCCGCGACCAGGACATCCATCTGCATATCCCGGCGGGCGCGATTCCCAAGGACGGCCCTTCGGCGGGCGTGACTATGGCCACGGCGCTTTATTCGTTGCTGACCGGCCGCAAGATCCGCTCCAAGCTTGCGATGACGGGCGAGCTCTCGCTGGTGGGCAAGGTGCTCCCTGTCGGCGGCATCAAGGAAAAGATCCTGGCTGCCAAACGCGCGGGAATCACCACCGTGATCCTGCCCAAGCTCAACGAGAAGGATCTGGCCGAGGTTCCAAAATATGCGCTCACGGGCATGAAGATCGTGTTTGCGAGCCACGTCGAGGAAGTGCTTCAGCTCGCGCTTGAGGACAAGTCGGTGCCCGGAGTGGATTCGCCAGTGCGCAAGACGGCCCGTGCGCGGGTCCTTCGTTCGCGTTCGGCCAAGGTGAAGCCTCCTTTGAGGAGCGCGAAATCCAAGGCATCCAAAGCAAGGGCGAGGCGCGGAGTCTGACGGCTGAGCTTAGGTGTCCGGCCAAAGCGACATCATGCGCCGGTTCTTGGGCTTGAAGCCAAACGCTTGATAGATCTCGTACGCGCGCTCGTTGCTGTTGTCGACTTCGAGGTGGATCACCGAGATGCCCGCTACCCGGGCCTGATCGCGAATCCATTCCAGAAAACGCATGCCGAGACCTTTTTTGCGCTCACCGGGGACGATATAAAGCTCGTCGATGAATGCATCCCGGCCTCCATACTCGATGGAGTAACCGTACCCTACTAGCGCGTAACCCGAGATGTGCCCGGAGTGTTCGAGTACCCAGACTTGCCCAAACTCGGGTCGTTGGATCAGGTCAGATAAAATCCGGCGTACGGCTTCGCGCTCATATGCGAGGTGTTCCTCGATATGGAAATCGCGGACCAGGTCCAGTAGCGCTTCGGTATCCGCGACGCGCGCGGAGCGGAAAGGTTGGTTCATGGAATTCGAAGTATAAGTCGATGCGTCGGATTCGGCGACTGTTTCAGGTTTCCTGTTCTTTTTCCTGCGCATCGATCTCCTTGCGCACCTGGTTCATGTCGAGCGACTTGACCTTGGTGAGCAGCTCCTCGAGTCCGGCTTCGGGAACGACGCCCGAATGCGAGAACACCAGGATATTGTCGCGGAAAATCATGAGCGTGGGGATCGACATGATCCGAAAATCAGCGGCGAGCTGTTGTTCGGCTTCGGTGTCGATCTTGCCAAAGGCGGCCTCTGGGTGCTTGGCGGCGAATGACTCAAAGATTGGCCCGAACATCCGGCAGGGGCCGCACCAGGCCGCCCAGAAGTCGAGAAAGACGATGTCGTTCTTGTTGAGGACTTCATCCAGGTTTTGCGAGGTGATCTTGAGGGTGCTCATGTGGACTCTCCTTCTTCTGCCGGAGATTTTTTCCGGCGTAGGGCGATGGGACTCTCTTTCAAGCGGAATGCCTTGAGCCCCCGGGATCTCAGAAGACGTACGCCGTCGGAGGCCATCGGGCAGGCCCGACCGCGGCAGAAAAGGTAATAGGTTTTGCCGCGCGGCAGGCTCTTGAGCCGTGCCTCCAGCTCAGTGTAGGGGATCGCAAGCGCGCCTTCGACCGGCGAATGGCCGGATTCGAGATCATCCCGCACGTCGATGAGCAGCGCTTTGTGCATGTCGACTTCACGGAAAATCTCCTCGGGAGACTGGGAAGTCACGATGCCTGCTTCCGAAATCCCGGCCTGTACGGCCTGGAGCTCGACAGAAACGCGCTCGCCTAGGTCGAATAGGTTCTCGATGAATTCGGCGACGCACTCGTCTTTGAGCTGGTAGACGCGGGTCAGGCCCGACTTGTGGACGGACAGCAGGCCTAGGCGCAGGAGTTTTTGAAGGTGCTGGGAAGTGTTGGCAACGGACTCGCCGGTGCTCTCTGCCAGGGCCTCGACGCCGCGGGGGGCTTGCGCGAGCGTCTGTAAGATCTTGAGGCGGGTCCTTGAGCCAAATGACGAAGCCATCTCAGCGACAAGTTCCAGGACGCGTTCTGTTGCCAGGCCTTGACTGGGGCTCCCGTTCTTCATTGTTACAGTATTCAATAGATCACTTGAATTGTCAAGTCGTGATAAGCTGAGGCCAATGGAGCTGCTTAATTCCTTTCGGCGTCGGTTTGGGGAGATTTCCCGGGACTCAAAGGGGCCCTGTTTGAGGGTCTCGGATCGGGGGGTTAGGCTTGAGGCAGGATATTTCCTTTTTGGTACGGCCGAGCGGATTTGCCGATTGAGCGCGAATCTCAAGATGGGCACTGGTGATTATTTCGAAGCTTTTCAGACGCCGTCACACGGCGCATCCGCACTGAATTGGACGCCTCAAGAGGAGCATTTTTCGGGTTCTAACCTGGTGTCCACGCGGGAGGGGCGGTCTGCCCGATCGACGATGGAGTTTGAAGACTGGCTGCGGAGCCGCCTCGAAAAGATGTTGAGCTTGGAGACGGAGTTCGCCCGTTTCCCTTGGGCCCTTGAGGAGGCGGAAGTTGAGAGCGTCGTGGAACGAGTGCGGCCCGCGCTCGAAGCTTTTTTGACGAGCGAGTTACTGCACATTGTTCGGCCGATGTTGGCGCGGCTCAAGTTCCCGATCGAGGAATTTATCCGAATCAAGCGCGAGCATCCGGAAGCTCAGCGCCATGAGTTTCTTTCGTTTCTTGACGCACTTTCGACTGAAATGAGACTGCAAGCGAGAGCCGCCGCACATGGCGGCAGCTGGAGTCAGATTTTCGCTGAGTTTCTGATTGAATTGGAAACTGGAACTCGTGCCCCAGGAACGAGAGTGCCTGAGGATTTCGAAAACTGGTGGCAAAACTCCGGGGTCAACGCAGCCATGATCGCGGCAGCACCGGAAATACCGGATGCGGTGATTAAGCGGGCGTTGAGTGAGTATCCGATCTGAGCTGAGCTGGAAGACTCAGTTTGAGAGCGGCATCAGGTCGTCGATATCCGACGCAGCCGAGGCATCGTCATACTTCGGAAGAACCATGCCCGCGCCGATTTCGCGCAGCGAAGTGACGATCACGCGGTTCTTGCTCTTGACGAGCGGCTCGTCGCCCTTGAACAGCTGACGAGAGCGCTTGGTGGCAACATGGACGAGTTCGTACATGTTCTTCACGTGGTCGAGGCAATCTTCAATAGTAACGCGTGCCATAGGTCTTACCTGACTACCCAAAACCGGGGGCGGAGTCAAGGGGTAGGGGCTCTTTCCGCATCCGTCGGAGAAGCTGAGGCGTACATGCTTTCGAACTCGGCTTTGAAGCGCTTTTCGATGACCCGACGACGGACTCTGAGGGAGGGGGTGAGCTCGCCGGCTTCGACCGTGAAGTCCCGAGGCAGGATCCGGAATCGCTTAATCGTCTCAAATGAAGCGAGCTGGGAATTTAGCTCGTCGATTTCCTTTTGGACTAGGCTGACGATCCGGGGGTTTTTGACCAGCTCGGCGTAGTCGCTGAATAGGATTTGGTTTTCCTCGGCCACTTGGAGAGTCTGCTCGGAATTCAGGGTGACCAGCGCGGTCAAAAATTTGCGTTGGTCCCCGTGGACGACGATATGGCTCAGGAGCTTCCGAGCCAGGGCGAGGTGTTCGATCTTTTGCGGAGCGATATTTTTGCCCCCGCTGGTGATGATCAGGTCCTTTTTGCGGTCAGTGATGTGAAGGTAGCCTTCGCCGTCGATGTGGCCCACGTCGCCGGTGTGGAACCAGCCGCCTTCCATCGCGTCACGGGTGGCGCGCTCATCACCGTAATAGCCGGCAAAGACCTTGGCCGAGCGGATCAGGATCTCGCCGTCGTCGGCGATCCGGATCGAGACATCCTTGAGCGGGCGGCCAACGGTACCGAAGTGGGCCGCATCCGGGGGGTTGATGGTCACTGGGGCGCAGGTTTCGGTGAGGCCGTAGCCCTCGAGGATCCGGACGCCCGCCAGGTCGAAAGTCCGGGCAAGTTCGAGGGGCAATGGTGCGCCACCGCAGACGGCGAATTTGAGGCGACCGCCGAAGATATCGCGGACCTGTTTCATCGCGACCGTGCGGCCGGCTTGATAAGCCACGAAATTGAGCACGTTTTTATCTCGAAGCTGTCCCGCTTGAATCGTACCTTCGAAGATTTTTCGTTGCCACTCGGGCAGCTCGAGCAGATGCGCGCGGATCCGGTCCCAGGTCTTTTCAAAGACTCGAGGCACGGTGAAGAGGATCGTCGGTCTCACTTCGCGGAAATTCGCGGGGAGCTTATCGTTGTTTTCGGCGAAGGCGATCGTCCAGCCGAAGGTATACAGGCTGATCGATTCGAACTTACCCAGGATGTGGCTGTAGGGGAGGAAAGAGAGCAGCACCTCGCGGTCCGGCGTGATGGCGTCGCGAAAGAGCGCGAGGCAGTCCTCGAGCACGCTGCTGAAGTTGGCGTGGGTCAGCATCACGCCCTTGGGAGTGCCGGTCGTCCCGGAGGTATAACAGATGGTGACGAGATCTTCGGGGCGTGCGTCGAGGAGGTTTTTTTCAAAGGTGGACGCGCCACCGCGTTTGCGTTCGCGCTCGGAGAGCTCGATCAGCACCTGAAGAGCTGAGATCTCCTTGTGATTTCGGGCGTGCACCATCGCCGAAGGCTCGATCACTAGGATGCGCTCGAGCGCGGGCAGCGCGTTTGGCTTTGCATCTCGGATGGAGAGAAGTTTGCGGAGCTGCAGGGCGTCCTCGACGATCAGGGCGCGGGCGCCGGAGTTTTCAAGGATCAAGGCCACATCCTGCGCGGTGCTCGAGGGGTAAATAGGAACGGTGACCGCGCGGGCGCCGAGTATCGCCATATCGCAGAGTGCCCACTCATAACGAGTGTTCGAGAGCAGCGCGACCCGGTCGCCGGGTCTTATTCCCAGGCCGATCAATCCGAGCGAAACCCGTTCGCAGGCGTCGCCGAACTGGCCGAAGGTGATGTCCTCCCACTGGTCTTCTTTTGGATCGGGCTTGAAACGGAACGCCGGGCGATTCGGAGTTTTTTTGACTCGCGAGAGGAAGGTCCGAGTGAGGGTGGGTTCGATCACAAAAGGCATCTCGGTCCCCGTTCCTTCAACGCCTCGTGGCCTTCCGGGCGAGATCCATCTCGCGTTCCGCCGAACGCTTCTTGAGGTCCTCGCGTTTGTCGTGCTTTTTCTTGCCTTTTCCAAGTCCGATCTCGATCTTGGCCCGGCCCGCTTTGAGGTAAACCCGGGTGGGAACGGCGGTCATCCCTTTCTGGATGATCGCCCCGAAGAGCCGGTCGATCTCCTTGCGATGAAGGAGCAGCTTGCGGCGCCTGAGCGGGTCGTGGTTCCAAATGTTTCCATGCGTGTATGGTGCGATATGGCAATTCACGAGCCAGGCTTCGAGCACCTTGCCGGCTTCCTTGACTTCCACGTAGGCGTCGCGGAGATTGGGTGACTGCGCCCGCATGCTCTTGATCTCGGTGCCTGTGAGCACCATGCCCGCTTCCAGGGTCTCTTCGATGAAGTAATTGGAACGGGCGATCGGATTGGTGGCGAGCAGCTTTTCGCCCGTCCCTTTGGAAGCGCTTTTTGGGTTGCCGCCTGACATGCCGGTCAGCCGTCCTTTTCGGGCGACCGCATCGCTCCGCCGCGGGCGAGGTGGCGGGAGGGGTCATCAGATTGCGCGATGCCGAGCGAGAGGATCGTCTTGAAGGCTTCCTCGACGGAGAGGTGGCTTTCGCGGACCTCCGACTCCGAAACGATCAGATGAAATCCGGAAGTCGGATTGGGCGTAGTGGGAACGTATACATTGAGGTGATGTTCGGGAGCGCCGGGGCCGCGTGCGGCGCTGGTGACAAAGGCAAGAGCCCAGATGCCTTTGCGCGGGTATTCGATGTAGACGACCCGGTTGAACTGCTGTCCGCCGCCGGCTGAGAACGTGCGAAGCAATTGGTCCAGCGCGCTGTATACGCTGCGGATAACGGGGATGCGTTGGATGCCGTCGCCAATGAATTCGAGTGCCTTCTGTCCGACGTAGTGACGGGAGCTCCAGCCAAGCAAGGAAATCGCGATGGCGAGTCCCAGAGTGACGGCCAGGGTAAAGAGAAGATTCACCAGCGCCGCCGCGGTCGGCGAACTGAAATAGTTTTCCGGACGCAGGGCCTCGGGGACCAGGGTGTGGAGCTTCCAGAGCATGCCCATGACCCAGGCGATGATCCAGGCGATCACGCCGAGGGGAAGAAGCACGAGCATACCGGCAAAGAAATGCCCTTTCAGAAGGGAGCCGACATTTTGCGGAAGCTGGGAATTTGGATCAGGCTGGGTATTCTTTGAACTCATATCGCCAGGGAGAGGGATACCCCGCCGCCCAGGATTTTTCCACCGGCGTCATAGCCGGGAGCCCCAATTTTGCTGCTGGAAGCGTTCCCCACTTCGTCTCCGGCAGTTTTATCGACGCGCTGAGTCACTAGTGCGTGGTACGCGAGATTGAAATCAATCCGGGCCGGGATGCCGCTTCCGAGGAATTTGGGGAAAAGGCGTCCCACGCCAGCCTGAATCATATGTTTTGGAGGATCTAGATAGTTGCCTGCGCCGGTCGGAAGATTTTCCATGAAACTGGGCCGATAAGCGTAGCCGGCGCGAATGACCCAGCTTCCGACGGTGACTTCCTCGGCGACCCGCGGGATGACGATATTGCGATAGGTGAATCCCGGGTTGGCGCTGTTGTGGACTACCACGCCGCAGTTGGGGTCGGTCGCGGCATCGGTGCAGCTAACGATAGAGAGCGCGGGTGCCTGGTAAGCGCTCCACGCTTGATAGTCCGCTTGAAGATGAATTTTCCAGCCGGGGCTGTGTTGCCAGGCGCCGCCGAGCTCCAGAGTCAACGGATCATAAAAGAGCGCCGAATTGGCTGCGAAGCTAAAGTCGATGGCCTGCGGAAAGCCCACATGCGCGGCCGACTTGAGCACCATCGTGCTGTCCGACGTCGCCGGGAGTCGCGCCACCGCGCCGAAGGTCAGAAGATCGGGCTCACCCGTCGGGGCGAACTGCGCGCCGAGATAAGGGCTGAATTTGCTTTTCATCGACGCTATGAACCGCATCGTCGAAGGCTGGTTGGTCTGCGCGGTCTGCAAGAAGACGCTCGCGTTGCTGGTGAGCGCGAAGGCGAGGTGCAGCCCGACGCCGAAGCTCCAGCTTTCGGAGAGCTTTCCGCCGATCGCGAATTCGACCTGCGGGCGTTGCGTGCGCGCGCGGTAGAGCACGTACTCCGGCGCATAGGAGTCGCCCGTGTCTACGAAGGCGACTTGGTTGAACGGCAGAAACGCGGTCAGCCCGGCTGTGAGCTTTGAGGGTCCGTCGAGGAGTCGGTAGCTCAGGCCGAGCGCCTCGCCGAGGGTCTCGCGATAGCTGGTGTCCACGGTGCCCGTGGAGCTGGCTCCACTCGTGTAGCTGTTGGTGATGACCACGTTGTTGATCGCGAGAAAACTCGGGGCCATGTAGACGAGCCCGAGGTCGAACGCGAGCCGCTGGCCTTCGCGGTCCAAACCGCTCTGGCCGGGGTTGGATGGCGCTCCTGCCGCCGCAGGCAGCGCGGCCGGATTGTAATACGAGGAGTAAGCACCAGTGGAGGTGGCCACGCCGGCGGAGGCAAGCGCGGCCGCCCGCGAGCCGAATCCATAGGTCTCGCCGACGTTGGCGCGCGTGGAGGTTGCGGTTGCGAGGACAATGACTACTGCGGCTGCAAGCGGGCGGCTGATGCGCATGGGGCGATTAAACGCCTCCCGCTCCCCGGCGTCAAGACACGAGGATGAGGGAAAGGATCACTCAACCGCCCCGATGAGCAGGCCCCATTCTTCCCAAGTGAGCGCTTCGGCGCGCTTGGTCTCATCGATACCCGAGCGCTTGAGCGCGGCGAGGAACTTTTCCTGGCCTTTGAGTCCCGCGCGCAGCATCTTACGGCGGTGGGCAAAACAGGCTTTCAGGAGCTTTTCCCAGGTTACTTCGTCTTTAACGGCGACGCGTGGCTGGGCGCGACGGATGAGCGTCACGACTTCGGATTGAACCTCAGGCGGGGGTGAGAAGGCTCCAGGCGCCACATGCACGAGTTTTTTCACGTCCCAGCGATTTTGGATCCAGACGGAGAGTGAGCCCCAGTCCTTGGTTTCGGGCTCGGCACGCAGGCGGTAGGCGACCTCCGCCTGGAACATGAGCACCATGCATGGGATCTTGTCCGGATGACGAGCCAGGCGAGTCACGATCGCGGTGCCGGCGGAATAAGGGAGGTTCGATGCGACCGCGAGCGGTGGCCGGTTGAGCCACTCGCTTTCGGGCAGGTCGAGGAAGTCGCCGCCGTGTACTTCGAGGCCCACGCTCTTCCAGTGCTCGACAAATTCCTTGTCGCGTTCGGCGATGATCAGGGCTGGTTTTCGGGCGCCGTCGATTTTGTCGAGGCCCATCAGGATGGGCTGCGTGATCGCTCCTTTGCCGGGGCCGATCTCGAGCAGTGACTTCGCGCCGTGCTCGAGCGCGAGCTCGAGTGCGGTATCTGCGATCTTGCCCGCGATTGAGGCATCGCGAAGAAAATGCTGGCCTAAAGCTCTG
>CAYXVB010000088.1:13772-14700 GCA_964467785.1 uncultured Bacteriovoracaceae bacterium | reverse complement strand
CTCTGAAAAGTGCCTTACTCGATCAGCGTTCGTAGAGACTAAAGCGAAAACTCACCGCATGCCGCTCATCCGCCGCGTGCGGCAAACTCTCGCGGAGCCGGAAGCCCTTGCCCGACTCGAACTCAGGAAACATCGCGTCCCCCTCCATATCGGCATCGATCTCGGTGAGGTAGATGCGGTCCGACCTCTCGAGGGCGAGCTTGTAGATCTCGGCGCCACCAATGACAAACGCTTCGGGTCGAGCCGCGGGCACGAGCCCGCGCGCCTGTTCGATTGCAGCGTCGAGGGACGTGACCCAACGCACGGAGTCCCCCCACTGCGCCGCGGACTCGGGCGCTGGCGAGCGGGAGATCACGATGCTGGTGCGCTTAGGCAAGGGCTTGCCAGTCATTGCCAGGATCGACTCAAACGTCTTGCGACCAAGGATGACGGGATGCCCGGCGGTGAGCTCGCGAAAGCGTTTGAGATCATCGGGCAGGCTCCATGGCAGGCCATTGTCCCTGCCGATCACGCGGTTCTTGGCCATCGCGGCGATTAGCGAGAGCTTCATGACCGCGCCCCCCCTCAGACCGCCACCGGCGCCTTGATGGCCGGATGCGGGTCGTAGCCTTCGAGCGTGAAGTCTTCGAACTTGAAGTCGAAGAGCGAGCGCACGTCGGGATTAATCTTCATCACCGGCAGCGCACGGAAGTCGCGCGAGAGCTGCAAACGGGTCTGCTCGAGATGATTGGTATAGAGATGCGCATCGCCCAGGGTGTGGACGAACTCCCCGGGCTTGAGCCCGCAAACCTGCGCGATCATCATCGTCAAGAGCGCGTAGCTCGCGATGTTGAACGGCACGCCGAGAAACACGTCGGCGCTGCGTTGGTAAAGCTGGCAGGAGAGCTTTCCCTTGGCCACGTAGAACTGGAAGAACGCGTGGCAGGGC
>CAYXVB010000088.1:0-13762 GCA_964467785.1 uncultured Bacteriovoracaceae bacterium | reverse complement strand
TTCCTGACCCGGCAAACGAGAGGAGCCGCCCTATGACCGGTTCCTGCCAGATAAGGCAATTGATCTGATCGATGAGGCGGGCAATCTGGTCATGCGTGCGACCATCCGCGCCGCGCCAGGAGCGCCACTGGGCGCCGTAGACCGGCCCGAGATTACCTTCCGCATCGGCCCACTCGTCCCAGATGGAGACGCCGTTCTGCTTGAGGTAGGCGACGTTGGTATCGCCCTTCAGGAACCAAAGCAGCTCATGGATGATGGACTTGAGATGGACCTTCTTGGTGGTGACGAGCGGAAAGCCCTCTTCGAGGTTGTAACGCATCTGGTAACCAAAGACGCTGAGTGTCCCGGTACCCGTGCGGTCCCGCTTTTCGACTCCGTTTTCGAGGATGTGTTTGAGAAGCTCGTGGTAGGCGCGCATGGTCGAAAACCATAACTCACGCTAGGGTGCCTGGCAACTTTTCGATGCGCGGCGCGTCGTGATCTTGGTCCAGCCTACTTCAAGGAATTTACGAAGCCATACAGGTCGCTGCAGAGCGCGTTCGACACCGGCATCTTGAGCTGGAGCTTCAGCTCCTCGGTCATGAGCGGCTCGTAGTCGGACCAGTTCAATCCCGCGGCTTCGACGAAGCGCCGGAACTCATCGCGCACCTTTTGCGGGTCCAGGCTCGTGCTGTAGAATTCCATCGCGCGAACGCTACGCTCCTGAACCGCCTGGGAGTAATCCTTGGGAACATAGGGAATGGGCCCTTTTTCTTTCTTCAGGGACTCGATCCGGGATTCAAAGAGCCGCACGATCTTTAGGTGTTCGTCCATGCTGGCCTGCGGCTTGAGGCCACGGACTTCGACCGTATGATCGTGGCGGAGGTTGAGCGCCTGATACTTGGCCGGATAGCTCTTAGGATGCAAGTATCTCTTATTGAAAGTGCCATCGTAGACCAACTCATTCATAGCAGTCTTGAATTGCTGGATGCTCATGCCCCCGCGATCAAAGCGCTCCAACAATCGCGCGAATGCACGTCGCTGCTCGCTCATGAGCACGGCCAGAGGAGGCGCATTGAGAAAATCCATGCTGAGAGCGCCCATGAAAAGCTCGGGGCGATTGGCCAAGTCCGCTACAAAGTTTCGGAAAAGCACAGCGTCCTCTCCAAAATGCGAGGCGATATCGAGATGCAAATGGCCATTTCCAATGCGCCAATGCGGCATCAGGCCGGCATCGGAGGCGGCGTCCCATACTGCGTTTTGTATCGGCGCGCGGTTGCGCTCCAGACCTTCGAGCGTCATGGGCTGCGCGGTCGCCTCGAGCACCCAGGGATCTGACCCGATCTTGAACCAAAACGCGTCATTCACCTCGACCTTGCCATTGCTGTCGATCCGGCACTCAGGGCAACGCTTTCGAATCGCCGCCTTCCAGCTTTCCGTCGCGTCCAACTGTGCTCGTAGATAACGAGCTCTGCTGAAATTGTCGTCCGGATCCATGGCCATCGTTCGACTGAGCTCCAAGATCTCCGGATTCGTCACCGTCCACTCCGGACCGGAAAGACCTGCCGCAGCAGCGCCCTGCGCTGCTAGCGCAAGAACCCCCCCTAGTACACCCACGAAGAGGCCAGCACGTCGAGATCGCAAACGCATCAACTTCTATTCGGGAAAGTGCACCGACAACTTAATGAGCAACTTCCCGGTGCCCGCCGAGTCATCATTGAACGAGCTAAAACAACGGCCCCGGAGTACCCAGCCGCCCGAGAGCCCCGAGATCCGGAAGTCGGCCCTGCCGGGCTCTTTCGCGGACTTCGCTCAAGGCTTTTTGGAACAGCGGATGGGAAAAAATTCCCGCTTTCGCGGTCCTCGGAGCGCTCGTCGAGAAAGCGATAGGTAAATGCGTCGAGAGCCTCGTCTTTTCGGCGCGACGACAAAATTCGCTCCATCCACTCAATCCGGGGCCATAGTTTTTCCTGCAGGCCCTGATCGTAGATCGCGAACGTCAGGGTCCACGCGCGGTACTCGGCCCAAAGACCGCGCCCCAGCCCAGCCTCAATCCAGCGGGTGAGCGCTTCACGGTCTTCGCGCGAAAGCCCGGAAGGGTCGCTCAAGATCTGCGCACGGGCGCCCAGGCGCTCGAGCAGCTGCGGCTGATCGTAGCCGCGTACCGCCTCCGACAACATCGGATCGAGGCTATGCAAGAGCTCATGCGCGAAGATCAGAAGCCATTCGGTCGAAGGGATGCGCGAGACGTCCAAGAAGATCGATCTCGTCCCACGATGAAAGCCCCCCTTCTCGGACGTGGGGGACTCGGACTGAATCGTGTGGCCAGTGAGCCGGAAAAGCGCCACGCTCCTCGGACCGAGCTGGAAGTCATACGAACGGATCAAATCGCGAAGGATCGGCGAACGCGCGGCGCGAAGACGCGCAACACTTTCATCGAGGAGCTCGCTTTGAAATGCGTTGATGAAGTTCTGACGATCCGCGAGCCCCTCGATGCACGGACCGAGGGTGGACTCAAGCTCGCCTCCGCCTTCGAGATATGCAAGCGCCAGATCATGGGCCGAACGGGCGCGAGTGTCCCACTCGGCTTTCTGAGCCTCGCTCACGACCCGAATCCCCTTTCCGGCGGCGGCAGATAGCGCGTCACTCGCGGAGATCCAGGGCTGAATTGCAGTGCAGGAGTCCGCGCCCGCCAGCTGTGGAATCCAGAGAGCGAGGAAACAGGCCCCGAGTTTGAGTCGAGCGCCCCGTCGCAAGGCCTGTTCCATACGCGCTTTCACAGAATTCCCTTACTCCGCGAGCCGCTGGATCTGGGATTGGAGGCACTGGACGTACTCGACTTCGTTGACAGTCAAGCTGGTGCGTTTGCCGGTCCAGACGTTGAAAAGAGGAACCTTCGTGCCGTAATCCGACGGAAGGACGATACTGACTCCCTTGAGGATATGAGCGACTTCCGCGGGCCGTCCAAAATCATCATACGCTCTGTCTATTTGAATCGAATCATAGCGAATCTGAGGAAAGCCTTCGTTGACCTTGAATGTAAGGTATTCATCATCCGCCAGGCCGAACCGAGACCCTGAAATCGCAAAGTATCCGGACGTGCCGGCTGAGATCCATCCATCCACTTTATTGTTTTGGGTGACTGACCAAAACGCGCTTCCAAGCACTTCGATGTCTCTTGTGGAGCTCAGCTGAGGTTTCCTCCATCGAGCGCGTTTAAAGGGCGGCTGCGACGGAGTGCGATCCAGCACCTGAATGAGTCGATCCGTAACGGACTTGAGCCCTGCTTGAGAATCGCCATCGAGCAGGCAGATCCGAATCGCCTCACCCGCATTCTCAACGGTAATGCCCCGATCCAACGCGATCGGAATTGACTGAGAGCTGAGCGAAGGACCGTTATAGCCCCCACCGTTGCCCGAGGCCGCCCAAACTGCGGGCACACAAGCCAAAACCACGGCACTGGACATTACGGATAGAAGAGTCTTTTCTTTCAAGGACTTAAAGCCAAACATTTCAATCTCCTTTGCCCCGACCGGGGCGGAACTGTGTTTAGCCGAGATGAGGCCTTATCATTCCCGACTTTTATTGACAACTATTTATAGCTTTATGCGTCATATTTAAACTGATATATTTGGCACGAATGACACCCGAGCCCCCGCCCCGAAATCCAGGCACATCGACTACGTCGGCTCGGCCCGAGTGGCCCGAATGGTCGCACTGGATCTCCGCGCTCGATCAGAAGATCCGCACGGGCCAGGTCCGGCAAGCGCGTCGCGAACTCGAGCTTCGACTCCAGGAACCGGTGGAGCGGCCTTTCCTTTCTGAGGTGGCTGCCCTTTGCCGCCGCACCGGGCTTGCGGAGCGTTCGGTCAAACTCCTCGCGCCTTGGGTGCGCCCCAATGTCAGGACGGTCGTGCAAGCCACTGATGCCGAAAAGGGCGAATACGCGGCGGCGCTGATCCAGATCGGCGCGGACCTTGAGGGGACTCGGCTTCTCGAATCCGTGAATCCGCAGCACTTTCCGCGCGCACTATTTTTTCGGGCTCTGGCCTTGTTCTCGCGTTGGGATTACCTTCCCGCCATTCCGCTCCTGGAACGTTACGTCTCGATCCCGACTCTGACTCCCTATGATCGCCTCATCGGCGAAGTGAATCTCACGGCCGCCCAAGTCGCTTGCGATCAAAATGCTCCACGCCTCCCCGAGCTGATCGCCCGGACCCACGAACAAGGGCTTCATCTCTTGCACACGAATCTGCTGGAAATCCAGGCCCAGTCGCTCATCACGCAGGGACGCACCGAGGAAGCCGCCGATGCGCTCAACCGCGCTTCAAGTTTCCTGCGCGAAATCGGGCAGACGGACGCACTCTTTCTGAAGAAATGGAAGGCCGTACTCGAACGCGACGAACGCGCGCTGCTTCGAGTCCGCAAGGAAGCTGAGATCGCCCGACACTGGGAAACCGTCCGCGACTGCGACTTCCATCTCGGCCGAAAGCTCGAGCACCTCTACTTCGGCACTCCGTTCGAGGCGTTTCGGGAACGGATCCAGACACACCACCGCTTCGTCCCACCGGAACACCTAGACTGGACCCTCGGAAAGAGAGGCGCGAGCCGCACCCCACTCATCGATCCTCAGCACTGCCCCGGCCTGAAGCCGGGCCAGATCCTCCAACGGCTGCTTCTCGCGCTCGCCCGAGACTTTTACCGCCCGATGCGCCTGCCCGCGCTCCACTCCGCGCTCTTTCCGGACCGCCACTACAACCCGACGAGCTCTCCGACGGTGATTCATCAGGCGATCCGGAGATTCCGCGCCTGGGCTGAAGAACAAGAGATTGCGATCCGGATTCGCGAGCACGCCGGAACTTACCGACTCGAAGGCGAGGTTACCCTGCGGCTGACCAGGCAGCCCGCCAGTACGAATGGAGCGACGGCGCGCCTGGGCTCGTTTCTGGAAACGCTTCGCGCCCAGTCCTCCGCGCCGGAGCAATTTACGCACATCGACGCGATGAAGTGGAGCGGCCTGTCTTCGAGAAGCACGCACCGCCTCCTCCAAGTGGCGCTGACTTCGGGACTCCTGGCGCGCACCGGTGCCGGGAAGGGTACGCGTTATCGGCTTTTATGACGAGGCGTGCAGCCAAAAGGAGTCGGACGCCTTTGAGTTTGTGGTACATAGCTGGAATGAACCGTCGGACCTCATCTTCCCGTTGGGCGGCTTTGGCACTGGTTTACTGGACCGCGTCGTCACCGGTCATGGCGTCGGAGCCCCGGCTCTTTCCGGTTGACCGGCTTCGCTCGGAAATCTCCTTGGTCGTCCGGAGACCTAAGCTCCTTGGATTACTCAGCTCCAGCGATACCATCGGGTTGGCCCGGTGGTTCGTGGCACTACGGCTCGATCCCATGCACTGGTCATCCTCCGGGCTGGAGGCGGCCATCACTCCCACGGAATTTTCCGAACAGACTTCAGAGATCCGCGTCAGCACCGACAGCTGGCAGCGCACGGGTCAGGGAGAGAGCGACACGGGCGCGCTTCCGGCGACGCTCACCGTCCGCTCGCGGATCAAATGGAACGGCCGAGAGAAGGAAATCCAGTTTCCGCTCATGATCCGCCGGGCCGAAAACGATTCCTACCGGATCGAGGGCCGGATCCCGCTCAAGGCGTCTGACTTCGGCGTGACCGAAAAGAACATGAAGGACGACCTCGAGCTGCACCTCGACCTCACCACCCAGCCCGAGACCCAGTTCGCGTGGACGGACCGGAACTCCGGTCGTGGCGCCGGCGAATAGGCGCGACGAGATCCCGAGAAAAAAAAACCCGGCTGAACCGTGTAGGCCCAGCCGGGTCGGAAATTCAGGACTGATCTAGGCTCAGCTCTTGTGCTTGCTGAGCTGCGGGAGGAACCAGATCGTGTTCTCGTCCTTCACGCAGACGTGCATCCGGTCCAAGAGCTGGTCGTCGACGAGGTTCGACGCGACCTTGGCACCGCCACCGCACTCGCCGGGGCATTGGCAGTACGCGGCCACCTGGTTCTTCGGCACGCCCTTGTTCTCGAGGGCCTGCTTGAAGGCGGCTTCGCGACGTTCCTTCAGGCTCTTGCCCGACATGAACTTGGGGTCCTTGAGGATCTTGCCGGCGTCGTCGTAGACCGAGGCCAGCCCTTCACGCGCGGAGGCGTCCCACTCGGCGAACACGGCGGCGATCTTCTTGGGATCCTTCACTTTGCCGTAACGAGCGATGGCGACCACCTGCCTGTTGAGATCCGTGAGCTCCTTTTCGGTAGCTGTCTCGAACTTCGCGGGGTTCAGGTTCTTGATCATATCCACGGCATTGCGGGCTGTTTCCTGACGCTCACCCTTTTGCAGCTTACCGAGACGAGCGTAGAAATCCCTGACCGACTCGGGACTCTTGGCCAGACCCTTGCCTTCCATCGCGGCGTAAGCGGCGGTTTCTTCGGCAGACGGCTCGGCGGTTCCGAAGATTTGCTTCTTCATCGCGCCACGGATCTGCTCACGAGCCTGCTCAGCGACCTTGCCTTGGCCCTGGGAGGCCGCGATCAACTTGGCGGCTTCCTCAGCAGCAAGGCCCTCAGAGGTCAGTGCAGCCTTAGCAAACGACTTGAACACTGCGCCGCCCGCCGCCTTGAAGGCGCCGGTTCCGATCAAGTCCAGCGTGCCCATCGAAGCATTGCCGATGACGACGTTGGTATCCGCATTATCGATGGCATCGGCGTTTTTCACGCCGGCAGCCACGCCACCCTTGGCTTTGGACATGTCATTGCGAGCTTCAACGCGCATGGCATAACCGAGGCCCGGGCCGAGAGCCAGAGCCGCGGCGGTTTGGCCTGAGATCGTCATGCCGCCAATCAGCGGGATGCCACCCATGCCGCCGGAAAGCGCGGAAACCGCGACGCCGCCGGCGATCATCGCCCCTGCGGTCACGAGCGATTTGGAGGTTTCCGTGCTCTCGTGGCTTTGGGAAAGGCTTGTGGCCAAGGCGCAAACGGCCGGGTTCTTCTTCTTCTGCTCCTTGATCACTTCATCCACGATCGGAGCGTAGGCCATGACCGAGAGCAATTCCTTGGCCTTGGTCTGATCCGTACCCTTGCCGTTATAAACGAGGGCGTTTTGCGCCGTGCGCAGGCGGACGCGCTCCTTCTTGGTGGCTTCAATCAGCTCGCTGTAGGCTTTGGCAAAACGAGCGTTCACGGCTTTTTCGTCATTCCGGTTCGGAAGCTTGCCGATGAAAGTCAGCGCCGGGGCCTTTTGCAGCAGCATCAGGTAGTTGGCCTTATGAGCTGCGCGAACGGCTTCAAACAACTGCTTTTTCTCGTCTTCGGACTTAGCCTTCTTTTGGATCTGTTCGATCTCGTTGGCCATCTTGTCCTCGGCGACAAATTTCTCGCCCGAGCTCATCCCTTCCATGTCATCGGGGCGATAGACGCCGACCAAACCCAGGTAGCTCTTTTTCAGGCCCGAGTTCACCGCCTCGGCGGCCGAAGGAAAAGCGACCTTGCCGCCGGACCGACTCGGACCCTTGCCTTCGGAGAGCGCCAGCTCCAGGCGGAGCTCATCCATGTTCCCATAGGCCGCGTTGACGACATCCTTGCGGATCATCGCGCAGCTTGAGTTTTTGGCTTCGGATTCCTGAAAGCACTTTTGGATCGATTCGGCTTCGGCGATCTTGTCGTCCATCACCTCTCGCGCGCGATCGCCCACTTCCTGGAGGAAGGCCAGGCTAGCGGTCGCGTTTTGAAGATCCGTGAAGAGACCGCCGGACGACGAGAGGACCTGGATCGACTCCTGGCCGCTATTACAGCGCTTGTTCCAGTAGCTCTGATTTTTTTCATAGTCCTTCGCGGAGACGAACTTCACGCCCTTACAGGCGGAGTAGGAAGACTCTTCGAGTTCGACGCTGCTGCCGGGATCCTTGGCGGTCTTCTCAGAAGCCTTAGCTGGGCTGCCGCCCCTCTTCGGCTCTCGACTCATCATGTCCTTCATCGTGATGTCTTTGCCGTCCGACAAAGGCCCCGCCTGAGCGACCTCGCCGGCCAACCAAGAAAGACTGTAGAAGGTAGCTCCCATCAAAATCATCTGACTCAATCTTTTCTTCATCTCTTGCTTCCTCTCATGATTCTCTGAACGGTCGGACTTTCAATCGACTCGCGCAAGGGCGCGGGGCCCATTGACGCCGTAAATGCTCTCACCCTCGCCTATCGTCGTGATTCCAAGGGGACTTGAATTTAGTTTAGCGTGAATTCTGATAAATCAACCCGTAGAATTTAAAGGTGACCTACGAACGAAACCCCGAAAAGACCCAGGGATCCGCCTCGCTGTCGAGAATCCGGCGTAGCAATCGCCCCTTTTATCTATTTGACACTAAGTCATTGATATTTCACGAGATCAAGGACGGCACGCTGATCGGCCGGACCGAGGGTCAGATCACGTTTCCCGAAGACTCGCTCATGAGCCGGAGGCACCTGCTCTTTCACCAGATCGAGCAGGAGCTAATCGTCCGAGACCTGGAGACGCAAAACGGCACGCGTGTCAACCAAATGACACTCGCTCCGCGAGACAGCCACATTCTGACGATCCACGACGTGATCGAAATCGGTGAACGGACCTTCATCTTTACCCGTCAGAACCAGTACCGCCCGCAACCCCGTCAGCAGCTCGTGGATCGCGAGCGCGAACGCCAGCAGAACCAGGAACTGACTATTTCAACGGATCCGGACCGGGAGGTGACACAGATCACCGGACCCACGGAGCGGAGCGAGGCAAAGGCTCTTTCCGCAAAAGCCAAATCAGCGGAGGTGACATCGGGAGAGGATGAGATACCGACGCAGCGGATCCGGCTCCCGCGGCGCAAATGGGCCAAGTGGGTTCCCGTCGCCATCGCCATGGTGGTGATCGGGATCGAAGCGGCCGACTACTTCACCCCGCCCGATACCTCCGCGCGCAAGACATCGAAAACGAGCAAGGCGCCAGAAACCGCCAACGGACGGCGGCCGGACATGCCCCTCTCGCAGTCGCTCAAAATCGGCGACGACTGGGAAGCTTGGAACATCGACCTTGCCGCGGGCGCGATCTACCTTCGCAACCTCTCGGTTCTGGGCCGAAAGAGTCCGGTAGCCGCAATGAGCGAGGATTCTGAGATGATTGCCAGAGTTCTGGGCGGCTCCTCGGTCTCAGCCACCTCAGCGTTTATAGCCAACGATCCGGCAGCGGAATCGGTCGCGGATCGGGCCTGTGACAAATTGATCGATGCGGGGGCCCGCTGGACCCCCACCCCGTTCAAGCAAGTTTTCGAAGACCTGGACGCCGCGGGCTCGTCGCCCACGCTGTTTGGAGCGGATGACGAGTCCTTTGGACCGCTGCCAGTCGCGCTGATCAACGCCCGCCTTTCGACCATTCGATATCCGCGGCACGAAGGCCGCTTTGAGCTGGGATCAGTACTGATCCACTGCGGCGCTCCCGCGGGCAGCCGTATCGCTACGGCCAACGCGTTTGCCACTTCATTTTTCGCGCTCCGCGCCAAACAGGCTTTAGCCGTGACCTTGCAAAAGCACGAAGCCAAGCGCCAGCCTTCGCTCACTAAGAAATTTCAGCTCGAAGGTCTCCGCAGCGTCCGTCTGAGTACCCTGATCCGGGCCTCCCGCAATGTGGACTTGAGGTTGGCGGCCCACCAGGGATGGCTCAAGGAATCCGCGGAGGCCACGGCAGCCCTCCCCGCCGAGATACGACAATCTTTCGCAGCCTCAACAGGTCGCCTCCGGGAGCTGAATCGCGCAGAGATGGAACGCTGGGAGACCGAATACGAAGCCGGGCGAAAAAGCACTCCTAGCGCCTTTCCCCCCATTCGGCCGGAAGCTCTGCTCGAGGAAGCGGATCTCCTGTTCCTGAAGGCCTATTGATTGAAGGAATTGCGGCATCCTTCGCAGAAGATCTGCTGACAGGCGGGCGGGGTTCTGCTAGGTTGATGGCCTGTGTCGGGGCGTAGCGCAGCCTGGCTAGCGCACCTGCTTTGGGAGCAGGGGGTCGGAGGTTCGAATCCTCTCGCCCCGACCATTTTTCGCAGTAGATCCGCAGTAAATCGATCGACGACTGCATTTTTCCGGGTTCTCCGGTTCGGCTCTCCTCCCAGCCTCGCTTTCACATTGACTAAATACCCCGGAAATAGTCCGCGCAACCTGAGGCATCCCCGGATTCAATCAAGGTAAAATCAATATGCCGCTTGAGGGCCTGGGTCGCTCCCATATTGACCCAGCCATTGGTCAAGATGGAGTCAACCATGACATCAATCGCATGATTGGCCCCAATCCCCTCAAGCGTTACCATGACCCCATGTCCGGTGTTCTTGAAAGCAAAGAGCTGCTTAGGTGCCGCGCTATCCCCTTTAAAGTGCTTTACCGCCCCCAGCGGTGGGGTCGCCGGGTCACGAGTCCCTTGCAGGTAAACGACCGGAACTGAAACTTCCAAGTCTCGGGCCAGGTAGAGGTTCGAATTCGGTTTAAGACCCGAAAATAAACCAGCGTAATTCTCCTGCCTAGGCGGTTCGGAGCTGATTTTTCCGTCCTTCAAAATGAAATCACCTGGAATAATTCGACTCTCGGGCGTGAATTCCTTGAGCCTGAGAATCGCGAAAGGGGGACGCTCCAACTCCGGCATCTCGGAGGAAAGCTTTTTCGCTCCAGAGGCCTTGCCTGCCGGCGAGCTCGAAGTCATCTGAACATCTGGATCGAAGAGATTTGAAATTTTGGAATATAAGATCTCATCCCTGAAGCGTCCAAATTGCATGAGATGTAAGTTGATCAATCTTGGAAAATATTCGGGAGTAAATTTTCCAGATCGAACCGATTCATCCATCTTAGCCCGCAGCTCTGCTGGGATTGACCGATGGAAAAATTCAATTTCCTTCTCCGCGGCATGGGAATGAGTCATGACTTGATCGGGGCCATACGAGGACTCCACTGTGCCTTCCAGTACAAGGGCATGAGTGCGTTCAGGGAAGTGATGAGCGAAAAGCGTGGCCGGAACCGTTCCATACGACACACCCCATATGGTTGCTCGTTTCACCTTAAGAGCTTTCAGGATGGCAGCCGCGTCGCGAGCCGTGTTCAAAGAACTGTAGAAATCGGGATTCAGCGCCATTCGCACGTCTTTCGGGCGGGAGAAAGCGATTCCGCGCTGGTCGAAACGGACGACATTGACCGAGTTGTTTTCAAAGAACTGCAACGCAAGATGGGAAGACTGGCCCGGACCTCCGTCAAAGTGGATCAAGGTTGGAAAGTGCGGATTAAAGGGCTTCTTCTGATTCAAATGGGCGTAGATCTCGATCTTCTCGCCCTTGGGCTTGTCGTAGTCGACCGGGACTTTGACGGTGAATCCTTTCTCGGCTTTGACCTGATCAGCATTCCGCTTTCGTAGAACAGCGCCCGAGTCATATCCATTCGGATATAATATCTCTAATGCGCCTGGTGGCGCAGGTTCCTCCGCTTGAGTCACCGATGAAAACACCACAAGCAAGAGGCTGAGTCCAGACAGAGTGAGCCTTTGGCGTTTCAAAAAAGACCCGTTCATGGCCAGAATTTTACAACTAAAAGGTTCCTAGCGGAATAGTTTTGCACCCAATCGCCAGTAACCTCATGCCAGAAACATGGGCGCGCCAAGATTCCGCCGGTTCGCGGATAAAACTGCGATCCCCATCCCATGCTTGAATTTGGCCTCAGACCATCCCCGCCACATAAGCGACAAAAGTATGGATGTCCTCTGTCCTCTCTTTCAGGACCAGACGTTCATACCGATCGTCCCGCGAGACATCCCAGAAGACCGCCGACTTCTTGAAGCCCGCTTCGGCCATCGCGTCGCGGATCTCGGGGATGGACCAATGGCGCCAGTCGTAGGTAAAGGCGTTTCGGAGCTTTCTTCCGTTCTTGAGCTTGAAATGGATCGCGTAACGCGAGTTATGGGTGATTGGATCAAACCCCAAAGTCTCCCACTCGTACACGAAGCGCCCGATCCCGGGGGCTCGCACAGTACGCCGATCTACGCCCTTTTCGAGCATCCCCTGCCCACCCGCCACATCCAGGGCGAGCACCCCCTCGCCTCGTTTAAGCGATCTCGCGCAGTGTCGGAAGTACCGCACAAGGGTCGGGCGATCCTTGAAGATATTAAACGAAAAATTACCCGCGACGATCAGGTCCACGGGACGGGTCACGCTCATGACATCGCGGCGGAGCACCCTGAGGCGCTTCCGCTGCTCTTCATCCAACTGGGATTGATAATGGGTACGACCGTAATCCAGTGGCTCCGGATCGAGATCCAGGACCAGCGCGGTCTGCTTTGGCCCCGAGCGCACCCAGCTACAGGCCAGCGAAAACGTCCCGCAAAAATCCTCGCGGAGCGAAAGCGCGCGGCGTCCGCGAAGCTTGCGGAAAAAACTCTGATACAGCTCCACATCATGCTCGGGGTGCTGAACGGCAGCCCGATAGAGGGCGTACTTGTCGATGGACGGAGAGGTAAGCTTCGGAGGAGAGATTCGAGAGGCGCTCATGCCGCCTCATTATCCTGGCGGGGCGCCGAAGGAAAGCCCGTGTTCGCGCCACGGACCCTATTGATCTACCTGGCCGCCACCGATTCCGAAGACAGTGATTCGCGCTCCTGACCGGATAGGGCCGATTCGGCGATCCTTTTGTTCCGCCGATCCGCAACCTTTGGATCAGATTCAAAGACCCGATACCCGGCATCGACCGCGATCATCGCCGCGCCGATGACGCTTCCGATCTTCGCGGCACGAGCCAAAGAGTACTTCGTGGCGGAGGCCGCCTGGACAGCCTCGGTTTTACTCGCCGAGATCTTTCGGATCTCCTCTTTGAGTCGCGCGGAGCCCTCTTCAAGACTGCCGCGCACGGTCTTCAGCGCCAGTTCGGCATTTCTGTCGGCGCGGACTCTCTCAAGCGCGCTGACCTTGGCTGGGTCCAGTCTCCGAAGTTTTTGAAGGACCTCATCAAGAGTGCCGATCAGGGTCAAATCCGATCCCTTACCTTTTGTTCCTATGACCTTTACTTCAATGAGGTCCATCTCGTCGTATCGACTGGCCAAATGGGCGCAGTAACTATGGATCAATTTTTTTCTTCTCTGGATTTCCGTGAGCGAAAGGGCGCCAGCCGTTCGCCCAAAATCCAAATCGTCCCTCGTGCGCGATGAAAGGGCGGCATTCACTTGAGCAAGATCTTGTTGCACCCCTCGCTGCAGGGCCGCCAGCTTGGCTAGGCGCGCCGACTTCGCTTCGGCCTGTCGAATCGTGTCGAGCGAAGGCATTACGAGTTCCCGGTACCCGCCTCCGACCGCGTAGACCGCAGAGGCCCCCATGATGAAGGCATCTTTAGTGCGGGTACGATCCTCTTCACTCCCTTCGCCCGCAAGCGCCGATGGCGCCGACAAAAGCGCCAAGGAAATAATGACGACTTTCGACAAGCTTCGGGAGTAAAGATTCTCAGTCATATTTCAATCTCCTCAGAGTTCTCACAGAACAGGCGCACAGGTCCAAAAACCGTTTCCGCACGGTTCGAGCGGGTTTTGGCGACGATTCGCCTATTTTGCCGCACCGGCTTCGGTCGCCTGTACTGCCGAAGCGTCCTCGAAAACAGCCGTTTTTGCGGCAGCTTGGGCAATCGAACTGTTCCTCTGAGAGGAGCGAGTCGCGACTGACCGCTCTTGATTGTAAAGTCTAATGGCAGCATCAGTTCCTACAGCGCTCGCCCCTAAGACCGCGGCGAGCCTCCCCAAGAAG
>CAYXVB010000087.1:0-14972 GCA_964467785.1 uncultured Bacteriovoracaceae bacterium | reverse complement strand
TGCCTTTCCATTACATACCCATCGAAAAGCTCAACCGCCCAGAGCACGAAGCCAGGATCCTCGAGTGCCTTTCGGCCTATCGCTTCGATTATCTCGTGCTCGCAAAATACATGCGGATCCTCACTCCTGGCTTCGTCGAGCGTTTTGAGAACCGCATCATCAACATCCATCACTCTTTTCTTCCCGCGTTCATGGGCAGGAACCCCTACCAACAAGCCTACGAAAGGGGGGTCAAGATCATCGGAGCGACCGCCCACTTCGTGAACGGAGAACTGGACGAAGGTCCGATCATCGCTCAGTCCGTGATTCCCACGCACCATTCGCAGGACGCGCGGGCCATGGCGCATGCGGGACGCGATATCGAGAAAACGGTGCTCGCCCGAGCCCTGGAGCTGGTCATCGAAGATCGCGTGCTCGTCCGAGGAAAGCGCACGATCGTGTTCGAGTGACCCTCGACATGCAGGGATAGGCGGGCTCTTTTTCAGAATGAGTTGCTGAATCCGAGCGGTACCATAGGCGCGTCTGGAGCCCTAGATTACGCGAACGGCTTGCCATCCTCAAGCGACGGGAAAACGGCAGGTGAATTCCGTTCCCTTGCCGAGCTCGCTGGCTACGGAGACGCTTCCGCCATGCTGTTGGACGATATGTTTGACGATGGCAAGCCCCAGGCCCGTTCCGCCAGCCTCGCGCGCGCGCCCCGCGTCCACCCGATAAAATCGCTCAAAAAGTCGCGGCAGATGCTCGGGCGAGATTCCCGGTCCATTATCGCTGACCCGCAGCACGACCTCGCGCCCCCCGTCCGTCTCCCAGGCCAAGCGGATCCTTCCGCCTTCGGGCACATACTTGAAAGCGTTCTCGAGCAGATTGACCAGCACCTGCTCCAGTCGTGGAGCATCGGCCAGGATTTCCGAGGCCTTCACCGATAGATCCACCTGGTGGCCACGCCCTTCGTGGCGTGCCTTGACCTGAGCCAGCGCGCGCTCCGTCAGCTCGAGCGTATCGCAGATCGACTTGTGGATCCCTTGCCCCGGCTCGCGTGACTCAAGAGAGGAGATATCCAAAAGGTCCGAGATCAGAAGCATGAGGCGATCCGAATTCCGCCCGATGATCTCGAGGTACTTGCCGGCATCCTCCGCATTGAGACGGTGGTCCGCGACGTCTTGTTTAAGCACGTCGATATAGCCTTTGATCGCCGTCAACGGCGTGCGCAGCTCGTGTGACACGTTGGCCACGAAATCGATCCGGATCTTCTCCGCCCGCTTAAGCTCGGTGACATCATGATATACCCCGATCGCTCCGTAAACCGGCCCGTCCTCGGCGCGGCGAAGCGGCGCCAGCGATACGGCAAAATAATGGGCCGCCAGATCGCCTTTGATGAAAAGCGGCAGCTCGACTGCCTGCTCCCGGCCGTCTTTCAAGACCCCTTGGTAGGCTTCAAGCAAGCGAGGATCACGAAAAACCTCGCCCAGTCGCCCCGGGGTCGCCTGGTTTCTCTCTAAAAAAAGCAGGGCGAAGCGCGCATTGAAAAAAAGCGGCACGCCATCCAGGTTGACGGCCAGGATGCCCTCGTTGATGGCGGACATCAAAGTACCGAGCTCCTGACGCTCCTGATTGAGAGTTCGGCTCTTTTCGAGAAGATCCGTGCGGGTACGACTCAGCTCGCTTTCAAGCTCGTCGATTTGAGCCGGCTCGGGCGTGCCGAGCCAGAACCCGAGCGCTAAAAACAGCGAGGCGAAGAGCAAGACAAATAGAAACGACGCCCCCTGCCAGATCAAACCGGCGGCGGAGAGGATCACCAGGGGAGCGAGGATGCGAAGGGACTTAAGAATCGATTCCATGTCCCCGCCGGCTCAAGCCTTGATGCGGTAACCGACGCCGCGGATCGTCTCGACGATGTCCGAGGCTTCGCCGAGCTTCTTGCGCAAACCAAAAACGTGAGTGTCGATCGCGCGGCTGACGATCGAGACGTCCACGCCGCGGATCAAGTCGATCAACCGATCGCGCGTCAACACTCGGCCGCGATTCTGAGCGAGAGCCAGCAGGATATTGAACTCGGATGGGGTCAGCGGGATCGAGGCTCCTTCATGGGTCACCTCATGAGCGGCGACGTCGATGCGGATCGATGCGATTTCGATGACGTTCGATGCTTCACTGGGCTTGATCGACTGCGTTCTGCGCAAAAGCGCCCGGACGCGCGCTAGCAGGACCGGGACTTCAAACGGCTTAGTGACATAATCGTCCGCGCCTGCTTCCAGGCCCAGGACGATATCGGCCGCCTCCGCGCGAGCCGTGACCATGAGCACCGGAATCGAGGACTTGATCTGGTTACGGATCGCGCGCGAGACTTCAAGCCCATTGAGGCCCGGCATCATCCAGTCGACGATGCAGAGATCGTATTGTCCCTTTTCGAAGAGGTTCAACGCCGCTTCGCCGTTTCCGGTCGCCTCCACGGCGTACCCTTCGCGAGTGAGCTGGAGCACGATCAGATCACGGACATCCGCTTCGTCCTCGACGATGAGAATTTTCTTCTTACTGCTGTTTGCGATCGCCATTCTTACTTCCTTCTACGTCTGGCGCGGCTCCAGATGCTTTTTTCCGCAGCGACCCGTGTCGAATATCCTCGCCCGTGATCGCGAAAATCACGTCCTCCGCGATGTTGGTCGCATGGTCACCGATCCGCTCCAAATTGCGAGCGATCAGGATCAGGTTAAGCGCCCGTTCGATCGAGCGCGGATCTGCGATCATATAGGTGATCAGCTCGCGGAAGATCTGGTTCTTGTAGGCGTCGACGCTGTCATCGCGATTGAGCACCTCGCGCGCTAGTTCGATATTGCGGCCAACCAGTGCGTCGAGCGCCTGGCGCACCATGACCTGGACCTCTTTGGCCATTCGCGGAATGTCGATCAACGGCTTAAGAGGCGGCTCGGCGAGATAGCGCTTTCCATTGTGGGCGATGTTAACCGCCTGGTCGCCCATGCGCTCCAGGTCAGAGTTGATCTTGATGATCGCCACCACGAACCGGAGATCCGCCGCCAGCGGGGACTGCCGGGCCAACAGCTTGACACAGGCTTCGTCCACCGCGATATGGGCCTCGTTGATGCTCTTTTCGATCGTATGCACGACGTCAAAGCGCTCAGGTTTCCGTTCCACGAGGCCGCCGGCGGCTTCCTCGATGGCCTTCTCGACCTGTCCGCCCATGGCCAGGACCTGTTGCTTGAGGTTTCTCAGTTCGACTTCGAAATGTCGTTCCATGCTCTCTATCCTCTCCGCCTGGTTCAGCCGAACCGGCCGGTGATGTAATCTTCGGTCCGCTTGTCCTTGGGATTGGTGAACATCACCGAGGTGTCCGCGAACTCCACCATCTCGCCCAGCAGGAAGAAGGCGGTCGCGTCCGACACGCGCGCGGCCTGCTGCATGTTATGAGTGACCATGACCACGGTCACGTCCTTCTTGAGCTCGAGCACGAGCTCCTCGATCTTGGCGGTCGAGATCGGATCAAGGGCGCTCGTGGGTTCGTCCATCAAGAGCACCGGAGGGCTCACCGCCAGGGCGCGGGCGATGCAGAGGCGCTGCTGCTGGCCTCCGGAGAGGCCCGTCCCGGGACTTTTGAGCTTGTCCTTCACTTCCTCCCAGAGGGCCGCCTGCCGCAAGGAGCGCACGACCACTTCCTCGAGAATCGCCTTTTTTCTCACGCCGGCGAGACGCAAACCAACGGCGACGTTATCGAAAACGCTCATTGACGGGAATGGGTTAGGCTTTTGAAACACCATCCCGATCTTGCGGCGTACCGAAACGGGGTCCACACCCACTCCGTAAATGGGCTCGCCCTGAAGAAGCACTCGGCCATCCACCCGATTGCCGGGCGACTCCTCATGAAGCCGATTGAGGCAACGAAGAAATGTGGACTTACCGCAGCCCGACGGGCCGATGAACGCGGTCACCGTGTTGCCACGCACCTTGAGATTGATGTTATGCACGGCATGATTGGCGCCATACCATGCATTGAGGTTCTCCACCTGGAGCACCGGTTGGTTCATGTCTTTTTCTCCCGTCACTCCCGTCCACCTCCCGAAGTCCGCAGCGCGAGCCGGGTCATTAGGTTCATAACGAACACGAAAACCACCAGGACCAACGCACCCGCCCAAGCCTGCTGGTGCCATTGCTCATAGGGGCTGATGGCATAGGTATAAATCTGCACCGGCAGCGAGGGCGTCGGCTGATTGAGGCTCCTGGCCCAGAACTGACTCCCAAAGGCCGTGAAGATCAGAGGCGCGGTCTCGCCCGCGGCGCGGGCCACGGCCAGCATCACGCCGGTGGTGATGCCCCCCAAGCTGCCTTGCAAAACCACGCGAAGAATCACTTTCCAGCGCGGAATGCCGAGCGCGAGCCCCGCTTCACGAATGTGAACCGGCACCAAGCGCAGGATCTCCTCGGTCGTGCGAGCGACTACCGGAGTCATGATGATCGCCAGCGCAATCGCGCCTGCAAAGCCCGAAAAGTGCTTCATCGGCACCACGACGACCCCGTAAACGAAGACCCCGATGATGATCGATGGAATGCTGGTCAGCAGATCGATCGAGAACCGAAGGACCGCGGCCATCTTGCCCTTGCCGTATTCGGACAGAAACACGCCGGCCGCGACCCCGACGGGGATTCCGATCAAGGAGGCGATGAGGACCAGGGTACCTGTGCCGGTGATCGCATGGGACATCCCGCCCCCATGCTCGCCCACCGGCTTGGGCAGGGATGTGAAGAAATCCCAATTGAGAGCCGGAGCGCCGCTTTTCACGACATACATAAAAACACTGAACAGCGGCGCGAGCGCCAGAAAGGTGGCCAGCACGAGCGCGGCCATCATCATAAAATTGACCGCCTTGCGCCGAAAATCAAAGGACCGACTGGTCTCGATCGATTGCTTCATCGACGAGCTCCTTGCGAGCGCATGGTGTACCAGACCAACAGACGCGCGAGCGCATTGATCAGGATCGACACCAGGAACAGCGCAAAGCCGATCGCGGCAAGCGCCGAAAGATGCACGTCGCTCGTGGCCTCGCTATACTCATTAGCAAGAACGCTGGCCATGGATTGCGCGGGCGCGAACAAAGATGCCGAGATCTGGGGTCGATTGCCGATGACCATAGTCACGGCCATCGTCTCACCCAACGCGCGTCCGAGTCCGAGTGTGACGCCGCCCAAAATTCCCAGATGCGAGCTGCCAAGCACTGACAAGCGGATCATCTCCCAGCGAGTCGCGCCGAGGGCGCGCGCCGCTTCGCGCTGAGGACGAGGAACGGCGTAAAAGACCTCCCGGCAGATCGCCGAGATCGTCGGCGTGATCATAATGGCGATCACCAGGCCGGCAGCCATCATTCCGACGCCGAAGGGCGCCCCCTGAAAGAGCGGAACAAAACCCAGATTCTCGGCCAGCCAAGGCTGAACATATTGTCGGAGCCAAGGCACCAGGACAAAGATGCCCCAGAGGCCGTAAACGACGCTTGGAATCGCCGCCAACATTTCGACCAGAAAGCCCACGGCGCGGCCGATTCGTGCCGGAGCCACTTCGGTCAGAAAAAGCGCGACACCGACCGACACCGGCACCGCGAGCACCAAAGCGAGCAAGGACGAGACGATCGTCCCGTGGATGAAAGGCAGCACGCCAAACTGATCCGACACGGGATTCCACTCGGAGGAGACAAAAAAACCTAAGCCGAACGTCTTGAAGGCGGGCAGGGCCATCCGGCCCAGGACAAAAAAGATCCCCCCCAGAGTCACGATGATGAGGAGTCCGAAGACCCGCAGGAGATAAAAGAAAAAGCGGTCCCCCGCATGGACATCGCGCTTCTGAGCACGACGTCTCGAGAAGGGGACCGACAAAATATCGGGTGCGGAAAGCTTACTCAGACTTGACCTCGCCGATCCGCGCCTTGACGGCCGGGATCATCGACTTCGGGAGCGGGGCGTAATCCATGGGCTCGGCCATCTTTTGGCCTTCCGCCATCGCCCAGTTGAGGAACTTCACCAGCTTCGGGCCCTTGGTGGCGTCCATTTTGGAATAGACCAGAAGGTAAGTGAAGGAGGAAATGGGATAAGCATCTTTTCCATCGGCGGCCGTGATGGAAACACGGAAGTCCTTAGGGAGGTTTTTGACCATGCCTGAGGCAGCGGCCGTCACCGACTTAGGGCTCGCGGCGACGAAATGGCCGGCCTTGTTCTTGATTTCAGCGGTTGGCATTTTGTTGGTCGCGGCGTAAGTCAGCTCGGTGTAGCCGATGGTACCGGGAGTCTGCTTGATCATACCGGTGACGCCTTCGTTGCCCTTGCCGCCGAGGCCGACGGGCCACTTGACGGCGGTGCCGTTACCCACCTTGGACTTGAACTCGGCGCTGACCTTGGCCAAGTAATCCGTGAAGACGGCGGTCGTTCCGCTGCCGTCGGCGCGATAAACCGGCATCAGAGCCATGGCTGGGAACTTGACGCCCGGGTTGAGCTTAGCGATGCGAGCATCGTCCCACTTGGTGATCTTGCCAAGAAAGATGTCGGCGATCGTCTCGGAATCGAGCTTGATGGCGACTTTCACTTCGGGAAGGTTGTAAGTCACAACCACCGCGCCGAGCACGGTCGGGATGTGCAGGACCGGTACCGAGGCCTTGCCCAGCTGCTCATCGCTCATCGGTGCGTCGGTGGCGCCGAAGTCGATCGTTTTTTCGAGGAGCTGGCGAATGCCGCCGCCGCTACCGATCGACTGATAGTTGATCTCCACCGAAGGATCGACCTTGCGGTATTCGGAAAACCACTTGGAGTAGATCGGATACGGGAACGTAGCACCCGCGCCGTTCATAGAGACCGTGTCAGCGGCAAAAGCCGAGACACCCATCACCATCAGAATAGCCATCAGGCCGGAGAGTTTATTCATGGGTTCGGAGATATCTTACTTTAGATTTCCGAAATATCAGGATTTTGTCAGGATCCCATTAGATCTTGGCGCGGAGTGTTGGCGCCCTGCACACGATGGCGTTCCAGGATCTTTTTAAGAAGCAACGCGGTATGGGTCGGCTTTCGCTCAAAAGTCTTGTAGTCGACCTGAAACAGTCCAAAACGAGGCCCAAATCCTTTGATCCACTCAAAGTTGTCGAGCAAGGACCAATGGTAGTAGCCGCGGACATCCAACCCGCTGTCGACCAGTCGGGCAATCTCACGAAGGTGGGCCTGGAGATAATCCGGCCGGATCCGATCTTCTTTGTCAGCAATTCCATTTTCCGTGACATAGACCGGCAGTCCATATCGCCCCGCATCGCGCAAGATGCGGCCGAAACCTTCGGGATGCACCGCCCACCCCATGTCCGAGGACGGCTCACCGTCCAGCGAGAAAACCACACCGAGCGGAACATCGATCTTGGCGTCCGACGACTTGGACTCGGGCTGCCACTGGATGCAGGCCTTGGTGTAATAGTTGATCCCCAGGAAATCGACGGTGCGGCGCCCCCGGGCCTCATGAACCTGTCTGGCGTAAGGCACCAGACCGAGGATTCCGAAGTGCTGCTTGCGGCCGGTCACCGCATCTAGCCAAGCTCGGTTGAAAAAACGCTCGAGCACCGAGGCAATGAGCCGCTCAATCGGATGCCAACCGCGCTCCGGCATGAAGTCCAACATGTTGTGCGCGATGCCCACTTCGACGGGTCGATCCTTCCACGGCCCTTTGCGCTCCGGCAAGCGGGAGTGCAGGAGGTCATAAGCCATGACGTGCGCGCGCAGGAGCTCGGCCGACATCCTGGAGCAGAGTTCAGGCGCGAAGACTCCGGGCGGCATCGTCTTGAGCAGGTAAGTGCCCGTGGCGAGGACCATGGGCTCGTTCAGCGTGCACCAAAGCGGGACGCGGGCGCCTAACCGGCGCGCCACCTCGCCGGCGAACCGGGCGAATTTAAGCGCTGCCCCTGGGGCGCTCCAGCCGCCTTGCCGCGCCAGCCACTGCGGCGAAGTAAAATGGTGAAGCGTCAACATCGGCATCAAGCCACGCTTCTCGCACTCGGCGATCAATTGCTCGTACCACTCAAAAGCCTGGTCGTCCCAGCGGCCTTCCTCAGGTTCGACCCTCGACCACTCGATGGAGAATCGATAGCTGTTGAGCCCTAGGTCCGCGGCAAGGCCCAGATCCTCGCGAAAGCGATTCCAGTGATCGGTCGCGGCACCGGAGCGTTCGCCGTTATCGACGCGACCCTCGGCCTCGAACTGCCACCAGTCGTTCTTGTCATTATAGCCCTCGACTTGATGGCTGCTGGTCGCGGCACCCCAAAGGAAACCGTTAGCGCTCGAAGACTTCGATTGAGGGGACTTCTTATCGTCGGTTGAGTTCACAGAGCTGCGTGGTTCTTGGCTTCCCGGATTTCGAGTGTGCCACCGGGCAGAACCTTCAGCTTGCTGCCTCTCCAACTCACCGTATTGCCCGAGGCGACATGGATCCAAAGCGGCAAGGCCAGGATCTCACGCGCAAACCAGGCAATCGGCGTCAAGGGATGAAAGTTCGGCTCGATGCGCATCAATACTAGGAAATCACAAGCCGACCAAAAAGCAAAATGAAGTGCGAGAACTCCGGACGGATAAAAGTCAAAAAGACTGGCCATCGCCCAAGCCCCGCAGAGTCCCGAGACCAGGGAGCCGGTAAATAGCTCGCCGATGAACGCGAACGGCGCCTGCACCTTGCGGATACGTCCCCAGCGGACATGACGGTCCCAATGGGCTTTGAACGTCTGAAAAGAAATGTGCTGAACCACGGGGCGCTGGGAAATCACCACCTGGAGGCCCAGGCGCTTCATCGCCACTCCGGCCATGTAATCCTCGGCCAGATAGCGCCCTAAAGCCTCAAGACCACCGAAACGGGCCGCGACCGAGCGGCGAAACAGCATGCACTTGCCAACAACGCAGGGAATTCCGACCGTCTTGGCGAGAATGTTGCCCCGGATATAAAACGTATTGAGGTAAAGCGCTTCGAGTACGCCTCCGATCCCTTCGGGCCTGGTCCCGCTCACTGCCGCCGAAACGAGACCCACTCCTGGGCGCATCTCCGACACGAGCTTGGTCAGATACGAAGGCTCGACCCGCACGTTGCTATCGCTGATCAGCACCAGGTCGTGGTCCGCCGCGTGATATGCGTTGACGAGGTTATTGACCTTTGGGTTGGGCCCGACTTCGACCGCCCCGACATTGAGACGCGCCCGTACCGCCGGGTATTTGGACATCAGCTTGCGGACGATCAGCGCGGCCGAATCGGAGGCGTCCGCGATCGAAAAAATCAGCTCAAAGCCCGGCTCATACTCGATCCGGAAGAAGGTATCTAGGTTCTCTTCCAAACCGAGATCGGCGCCCTTGAGTGGCTTGAGGATCGAAACCGGGGCGAAGGGATCGCCGGCGCCGCGCTTATCACTCTCCGGCTGATGCCTAAAATGACGGAGAGACAACCAGGTGCCGGTCACCGTGACTGCGATGCCGATCGCCCAGATAATCAGGCACAGTGCCGTGTCGAGCTGGATCAAACTCTAATTCTCCGTAAAACTTAAAGCCCAGTTCCTGTCCACGGATCGCCTCAAGGATCGCTCCGGGATGTCGCTCGCAGCCAAGAACCGACTTCCATGATCTCATCTGCCGGGGGACATGTAAATCACTGCTGGCGATCAGCGGCAGTCCACTATCACGAACTTCGTCAAAAATATAGGGACCACTGGCGACCTCCCAGGCGTCAAACTTGTGTTTGAGCTCCTTGCGCCGGTTCCAAAGATGGAAAGTCTGTTTTTCCACTTTTCTAGTGGATACAGGATGGGCCGCGATCGCCAAGGCCCCCTGATCGTGGAGGCGGTCGATCAGGACCGCGGCATCCTCGTCAGCCCAAAGGAAGTCGCTCACGCCCAGCCCCAGGATATGGGCCGATCTACTGTTAGAAATGGAGTTTTTCGAGAGTTCGTATCCCGGGATGACCACCATACCGTACTGATCCCAAGCCCGTTCGATCTCGGTTTTGAGGATGTTCATGTAGAGAGGGAACGTAGCCGGGGTCAGGGTATGCCCCAGCCAGACGGCCGCCCGACCGGTCAGGGTGCTCTCCTCGCAAAGATGATCGGTGATGGCGATCGCCCCAAACCCCTGTGAGCCGTACAGATCCACCAGCTCCGGGATGGTGAGCTTGCCATCACTGAAGGTCGAATGGATGTGAAAATCGGCCAGAAACATGACTTGAGCTTCGCTCAATACGCGCGCATTTGGGTCAAGAACACGTCAAGCTTGAGATAGATTTAAATTCGCGTCCAGGGTCTCGCTATGCGGACTAGGATAAGTTAAATACCTTTAACATGCTGAAACTCGTCTCCCTCAAGAAAGAGCAGCTCCAAATCCGCCTTGACGCCGCACAGGGGCGCATTCCGTGTGACCTGGTGATCCGGAACGTCCGCTACCTCGATGTGTATCACTGCGAATGGAGGACCGGCGACATTGCCATCGCCGACGGAACGATCGTCGGGATCGAGCCCGGCCTACGCGGAATGCGCGAGATCGACGGCCGCGGAAAATGGCTCGTCCCAGGCTTCATCGACGCCCATGTCCATGTCGAAAGCTCGATGATGGTTCCCGATCAATTCCAGAGAGCAGTACTCTCCAAAGGCACGACCTCCGCGGTTTGCGATCCCCACGAGTTGGCCAACGTGGTTGGCGTAGACGGGATCGAATACTTTCTCGAAGCGGCCGAGCAGCTTTCGCTCGATCTCTTTGTCATGCTCAGCTCTTGCGTGCCGGCGACCCACCTCGAAACCAACGGTGGCGGAACGATCGGCGGTTCCGAGCTGGCCAACTTGTTATTCAAGCCCCGGGCAATCGGCCTAGCCGAGGTCATGAATGTCCCCGGAGTCCTCAATAAGGACCCCGAGGTCCTCAACAAGTTATCGGCGTTCTCATTTGGTCCGATGGATGGACACTGTCCACTCCTCTCGGGGCAGGCACTATCGGCCTATGTATCCACCGGCATCTCGAGCTGTCACGAGACTTCCCGGCTCGAAGAGGCGCGCGAAAAACTCACCAAAGGCATGTCCGTCTGGATCCGCGAAGGCAGTGTCGCCAAAGATCTTCGCACGCTCGCACCGGCGCTCACGCTCGCCACGTCTACGAGCATCGGCTTCTGCACCGATGACCGCAACCCTCTCGACATAGGCCACGAAGGACACATCGACCACTTGGTCCGCGGCGCGATCGCGCTGGGTGTACCCGAGACGGTTGCCTACCGGAGCGCCTCTTGGAGCGTGGCGCGCCATTATGGACTGCTCCGTCGCGGTGGCATCTCTCCCGGACACATTGCGGATCTGATCCTCCTCGATGACGCGCGCAACTGCGCGATCTCCACAGTTTTCAAGGGCGGCGTCGACGTGCGCGAACTCGCGTTCCGCAAAGTGACCGCCGCGCAGATCACCAACACGGTCAAGGCCGCGGCGCCCGAGGAGGCCGACCTTCGGGCCCCCGAGGGCCGCGTCCACGTTATCCGCGTCGAGGCGGGCAAGATCATCACCGGGCGTGCCATCATGAATCATGGCGATCCGGGCGTGCTTCGGCTTTCCGTGCTCGAGCGCTATGGCCACGGCTCAAAGCCCGCCAATGCCTGGGTTACCGGCTTCGGGGACCGCATGCATGGCGCGATCGCTTCGAGCGTCGGCCACGACAGCCACAATCTAATCGTGGTGGGCGACACCACCGCCGACATGCGGCAGGCCCTTTCAGCCGTGATCTCCATGGGGGGTGGCTTTGCCGTCGTGCGGGACGGGGCGGTGATCGCCAGCGTCGCGCTGCCGTTTGGCGGCTTGATGTGTGAATTGGCACCCCAGGTTCTCGCGCGCGAACTCGAAACTCTCCGCGCGGCAAGCCAGCGGATCGGCTGCGAGCTTCCGGAACCCTTCCTGCAGCTGGCGTTTTTGAGTCTTCCGGTCATTCCGGAGCTCAAGCTCACGGATAAAGGCCTGGTCGACGTCAACGAGTTCCGCGTCATCGACGTCCGCGTCTGAACGGGGTAAAACGCCCCAATGAGGACCCGAAAAGCCATGACTACGACCTCGCTGGGTGCTGCAAAGGCCAGCTCGATCCTGGCGCCCGTCGCCCGCGCGATCCGCCGCTTCGAGAGACGCTTTCCGAGGGAGTCCAGCGACACCCGTGCAAGCCAGCCAATCCATACTGTTTATGGCGGCGCGCATCTTTTCACCGTCGAGACCATCGGCAAGCTCTCTCGTCTCGCACTCAAATCCTTTGACGAGCACGCAGCCGATCCGCTCCGGCTGGCCACGATTTTCGACATCCCCGACCTGCTTGCGCTGCAGATCCACCCGCGTGTTCGGCGCAAGCTCGAATCGCGCGCGATCGAGGATTTCCGCATCGACTTCGAGGACGGGTTCGGAGCGAAGCCCCCGGAGGATGAGGACCGCGAGGCGATCCGTTCAGGCGGCGAGCTTGCCCGCGCGCTCAAGGCGAATTCAATGCCCACGCACTTCGGGATCCGCATCAAGGCGTTAGGCGGCCCGACCGGCCCGCGGGCCCTGCGAACCTTGGACTTGTTCATGACCGCCTTGAGCACGCAATGCCCACTGATCGTCACCCTGCCCAAGGTCCGTGTGGCCGAAGAGGTCCAGGCACTCGATCGCGCGCTCGCCGCCATCGAGCGGAAGCTCAACTGGAGAAAAGGCATCACGCGCATCGAGGTCATGCTCGAAACCCCGCAGCTGCTGCCGCAGCTCGAAGAGGCGGTGGACGCGGCTGGCGCTCGCTGCCTCGGGGTCCACTTCGGCGCGTACGACTACACTTCCGCGCTGGGCATTTCCGCCTCCTGCCAGACGCTCAGCCATCCGGCCTGTGACCGCGTCCGACTCGAAATGCAATCGCGGCTCGCGGGCAAAAACGTTTTTCTCTGCGATGGCGCAAGCCACCGAATGCCCGTGGGGTCAACCGAAGCGGTCATCGAATCCTGGCGCGAAAGCCACTCCAACGTCCGCCGCGCTCTGGCGCAAGGATATACCCAGGGCTGGGACCTCCATCCCGCGCAGATCGCCCCACGACTCGTGGCCATGCATGCGTTTTATCGGGAGTCGATCGAAATCTCGATCGCGCGCCTCAAAGGCTACCTCGACAAAGCCTTCAAGGCAGGACTTACGGGCAATTTCTTTGACGACGCGGCTTCCGCGCAAGGCGTGCACCGGCACCTGGCCCAGGGGATCGCGTGCGGCGCGCTCGATGACGAGGATCTCGCCCCGTTAGGCCTGACAGGCGGGGATCTCGTCGGTCGAACTTTTGCCGAATGCCTCAGGTCCCGATGACATCTTCGGCACGCGGCAGGTCCACGACAAAAGTCGTCGAATCCTCTTCGGAGCAGAAGAAGATACGGCCGCGGTTGAGCGTCACCAGGTCCAAACAGACTGGGAGACCGAGCCCCGTGCCTTCACCACGCCGCTTGGTCGTGAAATAGGGATCGAAAACCCGGGACTGCTCGTTCACCGGAATACCCGGGCCTGAATTGTGAATCAGGATCCGCGCCCAGTTTCCGAAACGCTCGAGATTGACTTCGACTATGGGTTCTTTGGCGCGCGCCGCTGCGTCGCGCCCGTTGCTGATGAGATTGAAGACGATCTGTTGAGCATTCATCACGTCGCCGAACCCTATGATGGGCTCTTTAGGCAGCCTCATGCGCAATCGGACACCGCGGCTCACAAAGTCGTGACGGACCATGCTCTCCACGGAGTGCAAGGCTTCGAGCCAGTCAAATGGCTTGGGACTAAACTGCTCCTTGCGCGAGATCTCGCGGAGCTGGTTCAGCAGGCGCGCAAGTCGGGTCGATGCTTCCTGGATGTTGCCCGCGAACTGACGCAAGCCTTCGACCTTGACCGGCTCCAGAGGCCCCGTTACCGCCAGGCCTCGCCCCAGCATCGAGGCGGACATGGTGATGACCTGCACGGGCTGCGCGAACTCATGCGCGGTGGTTGCGATGAGCTTGCCGACCTGAGCGAGCTTTTCGGCGTGGGCCATGTCGGCCTGCGCGGTTCGAAGAAGCTGCGACTGCAGCTCAATGTCGCGGACAAAGGCCTCTTCGGAGTGGAAGAGCTCCTCCATCAGAACGAAAACGGACAGCGCATAGATGGCATAACGGGCGACATGGACCATGGCCGGAATAGTGGGCAGATGCGCCATATTAAAACCCAAAACTCCAGCGAGCCCCCAGATCGCGACGGTGCCCAGGCAAAACGCCGACACCTGTTTCCTCGTAAAGCGGGTCTGCAGGAGTATGCCGGCGAGATAGAGCGTGACGATGTAGATCACCAAGTAGGGGCTGTACAGCCCGCCGGTCGCGTAAACGCCGACGGCGCCCCCGAGCCAATAGAGGAGATAAATGGGACCGAAGTAGAAGTATTCGCCGTCTCTCAGCGTCAGCGTCCGACTCAAAAGAGATCCGAACACGATGGTCAAATTCCCTATTGCCGCGATCGGACTCCCAGCTGCCCATTCAAAGACAGCTCCTATCCCTGCGCCGAAAATCCCGAGCCTACAGACCCGGAGACCCAGATGCCGGGCTCGCGTCTGACGATGGAGCAGCAATTGAGGGGTGTCGACAGTCGTTCCCGTAAAAAATGGCATGGATTGAACGATAGTATAGGCAAAACACCCGAAAAACCAGACGTCACCGACGCCCAGCATTATGCCCATTTTGCTTGCTTTGTGAGTCTGCTATGTTACGTGGTTATTGACCCGTTTTTTTGGCTGCGGAGAGATGGCCGAGTGGTCGAAGGCACTCCCTTGCTAAGGGAGCAGACGGTAACACGTCTCGCGAGTTCGAATCTCGCTCTCTCCGCCATATTTGGAACCACGAAGCGCGCTTACTAATTAGTGCATTGGTAAAGCCGGATATGGTATACAGTTAGGGTGAAAGCCAAACGCCCCACCGACGCACGGAAGCTGAGCCACAAAAC
>CAYXVB010000086.1:0-15048 GCA_964467785.1 uncultured Bacteriovoracaceae bacterium | reverse complement strand
GGGTCGGCCTGGCGGGGCGTGCGCTCGACCAGCGTCTGCTGCGGCAGGCCGCGGCCTGCGTCGGGCGCTGGCAGGCCGAGGTGGTCGCCCCGCTGCGCGCCGTGCGGCGAACGCTCAAGCACGGCGGCGCGAAGGCTTCGACCGCGGCGCCGGCCCTGGCGCTGCGGCGGCGCGTCGCGGCACTCGAGCTTCAGGCCGAGTTCCTTGATGATCGGCGCCCAGGAGCGGCGCGAGCTCGTTTTTCCACTGTGGTGAATCTTTGAGAGCCTGAAAGCGGAGAGGCACGAACGAGCGGAAGAAAAGAAATGAGTCAGTGGCCGCGCCGATCTTGCCTTCGATTTCCGCGCGAGTCAGGTGGGGATAAAGTTTCTCGATCCGTTGAAGTACGGCTTCGCGCGATTCCGGAGCTCCGGTCCGAGCTAAAGTCGCAAAGCTTTCGGGGCAGGCGAGGGGTGCCGCCTGGGCCGTTGGGAAGATCCGCGCCCCGGTCCATGGGGTGTCCACAGGCAGCGCGAGCCAGGTCGCGATCATCCAAAACAGGAGCGAGATGGAATGGACTTGAGCTTTCCGATACATCTTGTTGATTTTATGGAATTCGGTCTGAAAACTCTAACGAAATTTCAGCCCTTCCTCAGCCCTTACGGTGACGAGGCGTTGCTCCGCGGCATTAGGCTTTGTTTAAAACCTATACTTAACCCGGTTAAGTATCTGATACACTGCACTCCGATCCAGATGAGAACCGACGACCTCAATGAGTTGGCCAGGAAGATCATGGAAGCTCTGCCGCGAAGCATGCAGGCGATCCGTGCCGAAGTGCGCGCTTGCCCGGGCGAGGGGCTGAGCTTTCCTCAGTTTCGCATCCTCGCGGCGATCCAGCGGGGCCAGGACCGGGTCAGCGAAATCGCCAAGATCCATGACGTAAGCCAGGCGGCCATGTCCAAGATGGTGGATTCGCTGGTGGGAAAGGGCTGGGTTTCGCGCGAGATCCATGCCGCCGATCGACGCCGGATCGACCTGGAGCTGACTGCCGAGGGCCGACGCGTGCTCGAACGGACTCGTCGAGCGGCGCGCAAGGGGATCCTGCCTCGTCTGGCTGGTCTGAGCGAGCGCGAAAGGGCGGATCTTTCGCGAGGGGTGGAGCTGCTGCATGAGGTTTTTTCTGGAGGAAGTGGCAGATGAGACGCTTTGAACTGTCCCGGCTGACGTCTCTCGGAAGCGTCTCCCTTTTGATCTCCGCGACCGTATCTTTAGTCACGGCCACGGCCACGGCCACGGCAACGGCAACGGCCGCGGAGTCCGGTGCCTTGGATTGGGAGCAATGCTTGGATCGCGTCCGGCGTTTCAATCCGGAGCTGCTGGCAGCGAGTGGATCGCTGGGCGCTGCGGAAGCGCAGGTCAGCGGGGCGTGGAGCGGCTTTCTTCCTCAGCTTTCCGGAGCCTTGGGTTATACCTACAGCTCCTCCGGCACGACGACGGACAGCACGGGTTCGGTCCTCAGCTCCGACTCCGGGGGCACGGGCTATTATACGGCCTCTCTCAGCGCGAGCCAGAGCCTGTTTTCTGGGTTTTCGGACCTCGCTCGCGTCGATCAAGCCAAGGCCTCGCGCGAGGTTTCGCGTCAGAGTCTCAACGCCGTCCGCGCGCGGGTCTCCTATGACCTCAAGTCCGCCTACACGGAGCTGTACACGGCGCAGGAGTCGATCCGGCTATCCGACGAGATTCTTCGACGTCGCGAGGCCAATCTCAAGCTCGTCACCCTGCGTTTCGAAGGCGGTCGCGAGAACAAGGGCTCCATCCTCCTTTCCAAGGCCTACCTGGCGCAGGCCCGTTATGACCGGCTCCAGGCCGAGCGGGCGCGCGAAAGCGCGCAGATGCAGCTGGCCCGCGTGCTGGGACTTGATGCCGACGACGCGGAATCGGGCGTCCGTTCCGGTGCAAGCTTTGGCGGGGCCGTTGATGGCCTCCGCGTCTCGGGCGAAGTGCCGGTAAGCGCCCCACCCGCCGCGCTGCGGGGCGCATCTCTTCGGCAACTCGCCCTCGGTACTCCTGATTTTCTCACCGCTCGGGCGCAAGAGGCCTCCAGCGAAGCGGCGCTCTCCTCCGCGCGCGCCGGGTTTTTTCCGACCCTCGGCGTTTCGGCGAGCACCTCCAACAGCGGGACGTCCTTTTTTCCGTCTTCCAACCGGTGGTCGGTGGGCGCCAGCCTGAGCTGGAGCCTTTTCAGCGGCGGAAGGGATTGGTACTCCACCCGCGCCGCGATCGAGAATTTCAAGGCGGCGACTGCCACGCGTGAGAACACCGCGCGCACCGTGACCACTCGGCTCGCGGAGGCGCTTGCTTCCTATCAGAACGCAGTGCTCAAGGTCGAGGTGGACCAGGCATTTTTGGAGGCGGCGGAGGCGCGTTCGCGCATCGGGCGCGAGAAGTACAACAACGGACTCCTGTCCTTCGAGGACTGGGACCTGATCGAAAACGATCTCATCAACCGGCAGCGCGCTTTGCTGCAATCGCGGCGCGACCGCACGGTGACCGAGGCTGCCTGGGAGCAGGCGCAGGGAAAAGGGGTGCTTGAATGAGCCAGACGATTCACGTCACGACAGGAGCGTCGCCGGTCGCGGGGCCTGAGGCCGAAACGACGGTCGCCGGAAGAAGCGCCAGAAGCGCCGGCAAGAAGAAGAAGCTCCTGGCCGCAGGCCTGGTCCTCGCGCTCATCGGCGGAGGATTGGCTTATCGCAGCTTCACCACGTCGAACGACGCGGTGGCCAGCTACAAGGAACATCGCGTCAGCAAGGACGAGATCGCGGTGACCATCCTCAGCACCGGCACGGTGCAACCCGAGAATCGGGTGGAGATCAAGCCGCCGATCGCCGGGCGCGTGGAGAAGGTCCTCGCCGACGAGGGCCGTTACGTCCGCAAGGGCGAAGTGCTCGCGTGGATGAGCTCGACCGAGCGCGCGGCGCTTCTGGACGCGGCCAGCGCGCGGGGGCCCGAGGAGCTCAAGCAGTGGGAAGAGATGTACCGCCCCACGCCGATCCTCGCGCCCATCAACGGACGGGTCATCCATCGCAACGTCGAGTCCGGGCAGACCTTCGCGCCCACGGACGCGATCTTCGTCATGTCCGACCGGCTGACCGTCAAGGCGCAGGTCGACGAGACGGACATCGCCCAGATCAAGCTGCGGCAGAAAGGCGTAATCACGCTTGACGCCTATCCGCGCGAAAAGATCCCCGCGACGGTGGACCAGATCGCCTACGAGGCCAAGACGGTCAACAACGTGACGACCTATATCGTCGACGTGCTGCCCGAGAAGGCGCCCGAGACGATGAGAAGCGGAATGACCGCAAACGTGTCTTTCGAAGTCGAAAGCCGCAAAGACGCGCTCGTCGTCCCGGCTGAGGCGCTCAAGATGGAAAAGGGGCGCACCACCGTGCTCGTCGCGGGCAAAGCGCCGGGGCCGCAGTACAAGGACGCCGTCGAAAAGGAGATCCGCACCGGAATCAACGACGGAAAGAAATATGAGCTGCTCTCCGGGCTTTCGGAAGGGGACGTCATTCTTGCGCCCGTGTTCCGACTGCCGGCTGACAAGGGCGCTGCGGGAGGCGCGAGTCCGTTTTCGCCGATGCGTCCGGGCATGGGCCGGGGCGGCTCGGGCCGGGGACGCTGAGCGATGGCCGCTTCCCCGCCGGTCACGGCGCGTCCGGCTCTCATGCTCAAGGACATCCGCAAGATGTACCGTATGGGCGAGAACGAGGTTCATGCCCTGCGCGGTGTCTCGCTCGAGATCGAGGAGGGCGACTTTGTCGCGATCATGGGTCCATCGGGCTCGGGCAAATCCACGCTGATGCACGTGCTCGGCCTGCTCGACACGCCCACGTCGGGCTCCTATCGGATCGGCGGCCGCGAGACCGCGCGCCTCACCGAGGACGAGCTGGCCGTGCTTCGGCGCGAGGAGATCGGCTTCATCTTCCAGCAGTTCAATCTGCTGCCGCGCCTGTCGGCTGTCGAGAATGTCGCCTTGCCCGTGTTCTACTCCCGGAAAGAGGGCGGTGACGCGCGCGCCGTGCGCCTGATGGGCCAGGTGGGGCTGGGCTCGCGCATGCACCATCGGCCCAACGAGATGTCCGGGGGCCAGCAACAGCGTGTGGCCATCGCGCGGTCCCTGATCAACCATCCGCGGATGGTGCTCGCCGACGAGCCGACGGGCAATCTCGACTCCGCCAGCGAGCGCGAGATCATGGCGATCCTCCGGGACCTCAACGCGCAGGGAATCACAGTCATCATCGTCACGCACGAGGAGGAGATCGGACGGCAGGCGCGCCGGGTGATCCGCATGCGTGATGGCGCGGTCTCCTCGGACGAGCGCCTGGGTCCCGTCCGCGCCTCGGAAGAAGCCGTGGAGAGGCCCGCGCTCGCCACGCCCCCGCAGTCGCGCCTTGCGGAAGTGATCGAGCACTTCCGCAGCGGTTTCAAAACGCTCGCGGCTAACAAAGTCCGCACCGCGCTCTCCATGCTCGGGATCCTGATTGGCGTGGCGGCTGTCGTCGCGATGCTCGCCCTTGGCCGCGGCGCGCAGAAGGCGATCGAGTCGCAACTCTCGTCGCTCGGATCCAACCTGCTAGTGCTCTGGCCGGGAGCGATCCAGTCGGGCGGCGTCCGGCAGCAATCTGGCACGGTCACGCGCATCACCCTCGAGGACGCGCAGGCCATCCGCGCTCAAGTCGCCCAGGTCGTGGACACCTCTCCCAATGTCAATGGCCGCGGCCAGCTCACTTGGCTCAACAAGAATTGGAACACGCTGGTGCTGGGAACGAGTCCCTCCTACGCCTCCGTGCGCTCCGCCGCGCCGGAAATCGGCCGTTTCTTTACGGAGGAGGAGGCCCAGCAGCGCGCGCGCGTGGCGCTGGTCGGGATGACCGTGGTGCGCGAGCTCTTTGGCGGGCAGAATCCCGTGGGCGAGATGTTCAAGATCAACAAGGTCAGTTTTCAGGTCATCGGTGTGTTGCCGCCTAAGGGCGCGACCGGCTGGCGCGACCAGGACGATACTGTGATTATCCCCGCCCAGACGGCCATGTACCGGCTTTTCGGCAAACCCTACATCGACTCGATCGACATCCAGGTCGCGGATCCCCAGGCGATGGACGATGCGCTGGACCAGGTGGTCGAGCTCATGGCGACCCGTCACCGGGTCCAACCGGCGCAAAAGGAAGATGCGTTCCAGGTGCGCAACATGGCCGACATCCAGGCCGCGCTTTCCTCGAGCAGCAAGACGATGTCGGCGCTCCTGGCTTCGATCGCCGCGATTTCGCTGCTGGTGGGCGGTATCGGGATCATGAACATCATGCTCGTCTCCGTCACCGAGCGCACGCGAGAGATCGGTCTGCGCAAGGCGATCGGCGCGCGGCGTCGCGACATCCTCTCGCAATTCCTCGCGGAATCGGTCGTCGTCAGCGCGGTGGGCGGCCTGGCCGGGATCGCGCTGGGCTGGGCCATCACGGAGTTGCTCTCGCGGCTCTCGGGTTGGACCACTTCGATCACAGCGTCGTCGGTGGTGCTATCGTTCGTGTTTTCGGCCGGGATCGGGATCGTCTTTGGCATCTATCCGGCGCGCAAGGCGTCCCTGCTCAATCCGATCGATGCCTTGCGGCATGATTGATTCTTGAGGACTTGCTGTCGGAATTGCAGTGGAGTCCTTGATTCTGGGATTCCGGCCGCGCTAAAGTCCGGGGCCAATCGCAGCCCAGGAGGCTCCACTATGCCGCGCTATATCGACTGCTTCGTCATTCCGGTTCCTAAGAAAAATCTCACCGCCTATAAAAAGATGGCTAAAACCTCCGCCAAAGCCTGGCTCAAAGCCGGGGCTTTGGATTATTTTGAGACCCTCGCCGACGATGCCCCCAAGGGCAAAGTCACTTCGTTTCCGCAAAGTGTCCAGCTCAAGGCCGGCGAAGTCCTGGTTCTCGGATGCGCGGTCTATAAGTCGCGTGCGCATCGCGACCGAGTCATGGCCAAAGTCCATCGCGATGAGGCGCTGATGGCTCTTTGGGAAAATATGCCCTTTGACGGGATGAGGATGATTTTCGGCGGGTTCAAGAAGTTGGTCTGAGCATCAATAATAGTAAGCCATCGACAAGATCAGCGAAAGCGACGGCGTTTCCGTCATCAGCCGAGTGGCTTCGAGCCCGAAGTTAAAGCTACGGCGCGAGGCCTCGATCAGTCCGATTCCCAAAAGAGGGGCGGAATCGGCGCCTGCGCGGATCGCCCAGTCGTTACGCGCGCTCAGTGTCGCGCCCAAGGGGATGCCGATGACTTCTTGGAGCTGGGCGCTGATTCCAAGCCCTGCACGCCAGACGCCGTCATCTTGTACGTTGGATCCTTGCGAGGTGGATGCAAAAACCCGGCTCAGCTCCGCCGTCATTCCGAGCGACGGGCTCAGCGTCCAGGCGGTGACCAGGCCAGGCTGAATCTGGAGGCTCGCGGCCGTCGACACGAAGTTGGCTGAAGCCGCCTTGGTGAGGATGGCCTGCGCGGCCGCGTTCAGCGGAGAAAAGCTGCCTTGATTGATCCTCCCGGCGGCAAGGAACGGCGACATCAGCCACTGGCCCCGGCGAAACGCTGGCACCTTGAGCGTCGCAGTGTACGACGTCAGTAGGTTTGCGCCCTGCACGAGCGCGGAGTAAGAGTCGGAGCCCACGATTGCCGCAAGACCCGCGTTGAGTTCGAGACCAGCACCCCAGAGCTCAAACTGAAGGTTGAGCGAGGGTGAGATGCCCAGGCTTTTGAGATCGGCCTCGGCGCCGGCCACCCGGGTGGTGGCGGAGGCGCCCTCGACTTGGAGCTGCACCGAATGCGTCACGAAGGGTGAGTTGAGCAACGCGCTCCGAAAGTAGGTGTGACCGGCGAGCAGGCGGCCGTTTCGGACCCCCGTGGGACTGCGGTTTGCGGACTCCATTGAATTCGCGGACGCGGACGTGGCGCCCACCCAGCCCAGCCAGGCCAGTGAGGCAACGAGGAAAGCGAATCGGATAACGCCGGAGGCCCGACGGGCACGAGGTGGCCACATGTTTAAAGAGTAAACACCCAGGTCCGCCCTGTCATGGAGAAAGGCCGGGCCGAGGCCTCAAAAGTCATTGAATCATCAAGATGTTTGCTCCAGACGTTCGGACTGTCCTTTGGGACGGACCTTGCAGTCCTTTGATTTCCGAGTCCGTTCCAAGAGATGAGGAATCCATGAGAGTTTTGCATGCCCGGAAAGCCGGGCTGATCGTGATTGGCGTCCTATTGCTCTCTCCTCCTGTTTTGGGGGCGGGCACTTTGCTGCTGCCTGCGATGAGCGAAGCCGCTCGCAAGGCGATTGAGCGGAAGAATGAAGTTCAGAAGAGCGAAAAGGAGCTCACAGCTGCGGCCGCGGAAGCAGTGGTTGCCGCCACGGTAAAGCTACCCCCGGGTGTCGCCGCGGCCGCCGAAGAGGCAAGGGCTCGCCTGGCTACCCAGCTCGGTGACCGATTGCCCCCACGAGAAATGGAAGGGCCCCGTGCGTCCGCTGAAGTCCGTTGCTTCGTGCAGAGCACCCGCAGCCATGCGGAGCTTTCGGGAGCCGTGCAAGGAAGGCCTGAGTTGCGGACCGTGATCCTTAGGGTGGGAAGTCTTTTGGAGAAGGACACCGACGAGCTTGCTTCCGAAAAGCTCGCCGTCCAATTCCAGATCGTGCGCTGGTCGGCGGGAGAGAAGTCCCGCACCGTGATTCGTTTGATCGATATCAACACCGAGAGCGGAATACCGGCTCGCGAGGTCAGCCTGGAATCGCTGGGGCTCACCGCCTGGTGCGACGGATCCAGAGAGCTAAGGGAGCCTCGGGAAATTGGAGAATTGAAAAACGCGGCCGACGAATCCGCCCTGGCGAGTCGAAACGTCAAACCTGCGCCTCAGGAGCCGGTCAAAGCCGAGCAGGAACGGGGACAGGCTGGGCCAGTCCATTCCGCTGGCAGCGCTCAATAATAGCCCATTTTTACGCTAGAACCTGCTTTCGATCTATTCTAATTGTGGTATTCGCTTGACCGTCCGCGCCAAATCTTCGATCTTTCGAGAGAATGATTGATTGGGTCAGCGTCTTCCTCACGATCGTGACGGCGATTTCCTTGATCTTCGCTGGCAACTGCCTGGTGCGGCGGCGGCGCTCGATCTTACAGATCGCGATCGACGCGCGGGATTCAAGCCGCAAGGCCGAGGCGCTTGCCGAGGTCAACCGCACGCTGGAGGCGCGGATCAGCGAGCGCACTGCCGAGCTGTCGCGGGAGGTGGAGTTCCGCAGGTCCGCCGAAGTCGCGCTCCGAAAGAGCGAAACCAAATATCGGGGCCTTTTCGAGCTGGCGGCCGTGGGCATGGCCTTTGTCGAAGCGCGCTCCGGGAGATTCATCGAGGTCAACCGGAAGTACGAGCAGATCACCGGTTTCAGTGAAGGGGAGCTGCAAAAGCTCTGCTTCGTGGACATCACCCACCCGGAAGACCGTAGTTTGAGCATCAAGTTGTACTACGATATGGTGGACGGCAAGATCCCCACTTATCGGCTCGACAAGCGATACATCCGCAAGGACGGGCGCGTGGTCTGGGTGCGGCTTGAGGGGACGCTCATCGGGGAAGGCGAGGAGGCGCGCACGGTTGCTTGCATCCAGGACGTCACGCAGGAGCGTCTCGCGCTCCAAGAACTGGGTGAAAGCGAAGCCCGCTTTCACCAGCTCGCGGACGCGATGCCGCAGATCGCCTGGACCGCCGGTCCGGACGGCGAGATCGACTATTTCAATGCTCGATGGCAGGAACTCACCGGCATGTCAGCCGAGACCTACGACCGGTCTATCCACCAAAAGGTCATCCACCCCGAGGATCTGACCCGGGTCGAAGAGATTCGGCAATCCAGCCATGCCTCCGGACAGCCCTACCAAGTGGAGATCCGGCTGCTGGACTACCGTTCCGGTAAGTACCGTTGGTTTTTGACCCGGGTCGTGCCGGTAAAAGATGCGGCCGGCGCGGTCACTCGCTGGTTTGGCACGAGCACGGATATCGAGGACATGAAACGGGCGCAGGAGCGTCTCAGCGAGGCGGTCAGCGCCCGTGACGCATTCCTGTCGATCGCGTCGCATGAGCTGAAGACTCCTCTCACTTCCCTCAAGATCCAAACTCAGATGACCCGGCGAAATTTGACGACACAAGGCGAGATTGTGGCGCTCGCGCCCCCAAGGATGCGGCCTTTCATTGATCAGGTGGACCGGCTGGTGCATCTCGTGGATGACATGCTCGATATCTCGCGCATTTCCACGGGCCGTCTCACGATTCAAAAGACGGATTGCCAGCTGAGTAAACTGGTTCGCGAAGTCGTGGAACGCATGGGTCCGGCGCTGGCGCAGGTCGGTTGCCGGCTGAGCCTTTTTCAATCGGACGAGATCAAGGGCTTCTGGGACCCGTTTAGGATCGAGCAGGTCCTGACCAATCTGCTGACCAACGCCGCGCGCTACGCGGCGGGAGCTCCGGTCGAAGTGCGAGTCTGGAGAGATGGCACGATGGCTCATGTCTCCGTGCGGGATCACGGGCGTGGAATCCAGTCCGAGGACCAGGCCAAGATCTTTGAGCGATTCGCGCGCGCGGTCTCGGCCAGCGAGATCAGCGGCATGGGGCTCGGACTTTATATTTCGCGCGAGATCCTGGAGGCGCATGGCGGCTCCATCCGCGTGGAGAGCGAACTCGGTTCGGGATCGACGTTCACAATGAGCCTGCCGGCAGGATGACTGGCGGGCCAGGCGAGAGTGAGGAGCGACAGACAGATGAAAAACAATCGAAAGAAAGTTCTGATCGTCGAAGATGATCAGGACATCCGCGAGAGCCTGGGGTTTTTCCTCGAGAGCGAGGGATACCGGGTGGAGGCCGCCGAGAACGGAAAAGAGGCTTTGCGCCTTCTGCGCGAAGCTTCCGAGGTTCCTGGTCTCGTCTTTTTGGATCTGCAGATGCCGGTGATGTCGGGCGAGGAGCTTCTCGCAGAGATCACCCAGGACGCGGCGCTCTCGGCCCTGAAAGTTCCGATCGTCGTTTTCACGGCGGCCGCGCGAGGCGCGGTTTCTGGCCCCATCGTGAGCGCCATGAAAAAGCCGGTTGACCTGGACGAGATTCTCAAAGTGGTCGTCAAGTATTGCGGGGCTTGAGCGCCGCGGTAGGCAGGCAGGGAGCGCCTGGCCAGTCCGGTGTCATCGCAGGATCCGGAATTCGACCCGTCGATTGGCTTGGCGTCCTTGGAAATTACCATTGTCGGCCACTGGCCGAGTGTCGCCAAAGCCCTCGCTCGAGATTTTTTCCGGGTCGAGCTTCATTTTCTCACGCAGGAACTTGCGGATCGTCTCCGCGCGTCTCAGGCTGAGGTCTCGGTTGTAGTTTGATCGGCCTACCGAGTCCGTGTGCCCCTCGACGACGACTCGCTGGAATGGCGCGGCCTCGGCCAAGAGTTCCGCGACCTGATTCAGGACGGGCATCGACTCCGGCGAGAGGCGATCCGAGTTGAACTCGAATTGAATGGTATTGAGAATCAGGCGCTCGCCCTCGGCATCTCGCAGCGGAACGTAGGCCTTCGGGTCTTTGCCCGCACCCGTTCCAAAAATGGGTCCTAACGTATAATTGAGGCCTGCATAAACACGCAGATCCGGAGACGAAACCCCATGCAGGAGTCCGGAGCCGACCCCGGCATGGAGCGCGAGATTGTGGTTCCAGTCGTGCTTGACGCCCGCGATCAGCTCAAGCGAGGACGCGGTACGGTCCAGGTTGGAGTCCACACGCGTGGTGGGCGCGCTTCCAAAAACCTCGATGATCGCTTTGGTGTCGATGTTCGAGAACAGGTAGCTGCCCGCCGCGGAGGCGATGAGCTGGTTGCCGAGCGGCAGAATGGGCGAACCCGGCACCGCAGCTCCAGGCGATGCCCAGCGATGCCCGATATTCAGTCCTAGCTCGATTCGCCGAATAGTCGTGTCCATCACGAGTTCAAGACTGAAATTCGGGCCGGGCGAAATTCCCGTATATGGATTATTCAAGACTTGATTGAAGTTCACGGTGCCAACCACGGCAACGCCTCCGCTATCGTCGCCGTGGATGCGGTACTTGGAGTTCAAGCGGATTTCCGTGTACCCATTCTTGCTGAATTCGCCGTGCAGCGAATTGCTCGCCCGTACCGATTGAGAAAGGATCGATGGCAGGCTGAGGCCAAAGTCCAGTTGCGGAAGCAGGCCCACCCCGATGTTGAGGTCCATGCCAATCAGGCTGTCGTTGAAGGTGGTCAGGCCGGTGGATACGCTCTCGAAGTAGGGAAGTGAATTGAGAGCATAATTCCCAAACGCGCCCAGGTTGATGATGCCGGGCTTGAGCGTCTCGGAGGATTGGACAGTGACGAAATCGAGGCCGCTCGTGATCGAGTTGAAGTTCTGAGCGCCGATCCCGATCACGTTTGCGTGGGTCGCCGGGGACGCAGCTAGGGCCAAAATGGCAATGACTTTGACAACTGTCTGACGGGGCATCCATGTGTCCGCGCGAATAGACTCAAGGGGAGTGCCGCGGAACCAGGGAGGATTTGTCGTTTTTGCCATAGATATTGATAAAATATCCGGTTTCCCGCGGAATTCTAGTGCATTTGTAAAGTTGGGTCCCTGCTTTGCAACACTTCGGGTCATGGGTAAGCAAATGGGGCAAATGTATTTGAAGATCGCGGGCCGGACAGTGACCTACTTGACTTCGTTAGCGATGTTAGGGTGTTCACAGGCCGAATTTAGCATCAACGCCGTGGCCAAAGATCCTCGATCGGGCGGCGCTGAGGCTCCAGCCCAAGTGCCCGCTCCGGCGATTCCGTCCGTGGATTGCGGCAAGCAAGTCGACGATGGAGGCAGGTGCGTGGACTTCAGCTGTAAGTCGGTCACGGTCCTCAGTCGTGTGGAGAGTGTAACGATCCCGCCCCGGAGCGCGAACGGCGTTTGTTACGCGGTCAAGCTTTTTGACGCGATCGCGGTGAGCGACTCGTCTTTAAGCGCCGGCCGCGATGTCGAGGTGCTTGCTCGAAATCATGACGGCGGCAGCTGGGCTGCGAATCCGCATTCCATGGGCCGTGCCTCCATAAATATATCTTTGCAAGGCCCGAGGACCGCGAAGTTGTCTTCGAGCGTGAGCGGCGATGATCCGATATTGACCGACAATTTCTTCCTAATCGGACTTTTCGCCCATGGCGCCGCCCATGACGCCGCCCATTCGCCCTCGGGCTACCACGCCTATGGTTCTCGAGATTCGACGATCGATGGGAGTCAGGCTCATATTCAGATGAACGGGGTCTCCGTTCCTCTGACGGCAACCGTTCCGTTTGGAGCCGCTACGCTTGCTCCGATGGAAGTGATTGAAGACTCCACCGAGAAAAACGACTACTGGCTGGATGTCCGAGCTCTCGACTCAGGGGGCAAGCGTCAGCTTTCTGATGTTTATCTGATTTTCCAATAGCGTCGACTCATTCCATGGCCTGATCCCGCAATAGGCGATAAGATTGTCGAGGGGAGGGGCGAACCTTGGTCCGCATTCGGAATGGCCTGCTTTGCATCACGTTTCTTCTTGCTTTGACCGCATCGCCCGTCCATGCCAAACCGGGCTCTTCGAGCGATCGCCTGGCGTTGGAAGATCGCTATCAAGCTCTGCAGCGACAGGAAATGGTATTGGAGTCCTCTTGGGACGCGCTATCGGCTCGCGGACAGACCTCGGCGGAGCTGCTGCGGATGGCGCGAAGCCAAGATGCGTCGCGCGGGCTTCCCGAGGCCCTTATGGCGCAGAAGGAATTCCAGGATCGCTACGACGACCATGTCAAAAGCGAGCTGCGCTATCTGCTGGATGAGGCGACTTTCTCCGCGAAATCCTCCCTCCAGGAGTTGAACGGCCGGATTACTCCCGTGGATCTCACTCGTCTCACCGAGCTTGAGGCGAAACTGCAGGCGGACGCGGGGGAGTATATCGAGCGCGAGGCCCTTTACGGGACCGGAAAAGATATCCAGCGAAAGATGGCTTACGAGCGGTTTCTCAAGACCTTCGAGGAATTTCGCGGGGCGATCGAAAAGCTCGATGCCGCTCCGGATGCGGGCCGGACCCCGGCAACGCGAGGACTTTTGGCCGGCTTACGATCGCGCCTCGGGGCGCTGGCCGAAAGAATCCGCGTCGCCCTGGCGATGGCCTTGCGAGTGCCGGCGGTCATGAAGGCGATTGTCTTCCCGGAGCGGACGACCAAGCCAGGCGAGCTTGCTTTTCCCAAGTCCCTCAATCGCGCGTTGCGGGAATACGCACACTCGGTTGGAACAACGGTGTCGATCGCCGGAAGCGAGAATTTGCCGAAGCCGTCACAGGTCGCCGAGGCTCCTCGTCGTGTAAATATCATCGTGCCCACTCATCGAAGCGCGTCCCTCAATATGGATGCCGCGGTCATGGCCCATGTCGCCCCTGACGACTCCTTGATTTTTATGGCCGCGCGGAATTTCCTTCCGGGGCCCTTGGCGCGCCTCGGGGACAGCAATCCGTTCATCATCTCGGTGGGCGGAGGCGCTCCGGATCCGGTCGAAAAGTCCATTCAGGCTCTAAAAAAGGGGCAAAGTAGGAACATCTTCATCTATCCCGAAGGCGGGGTCCCGACGAAGCTCGAGGAGACGCTTCCGATCCGTGTCGGCTTTGACGAAAAACTGCTGGAACGGATCGAGAAGGAGGGCTTCGAGGTCAATCTCGTTCCGATCACCTATCTCGATTCGGGGCAGATCGCCGAGGAGGCGCGCACTGCCGGCTCGGGAGTCCGTCTTCACGCGGTAGTCCATCCCCCGATCGGATCCTCCGAGTTGCGAGCCTTGCGGGCGGCCGCTCCGGGAGGCGTTTCGACCTACCTTCGTTCGCTCTGGATGGAAAACCTGCCTTCCGATGCGAGTCGTTTTCTCGGCCTGATTCGCTCCCAGGCCGCGATCGCGAGGATCTTGCGCCCGGAGACTTTGCCTTGCGAGAACCTGTACCGGGGCATGCGGCCGCGCTCGGCGGTGGCCGGATCGATCGGGGAGTGAGGCCGCTCCACGGCTGCAGCGGGGATCCGCGGTGGGCTGCAGGGGGCTCAGCGATTGCATCCCTCGGATGACTCTATGGTGGATGACTCAATGGGCGCAAAAGGGGGCGGGCGCCTGCCGGTTCCGAAAAACTGCGCCGGTTTGTGGTTTGCGCAGGTTCTGTCTCGGGGCTCGCTCGTACCTCTCTCGTTGTTGTCGGTCGCCTTCGGCGCGATTGTTCGTCGCTTGCTTGAAGACAGGCGGACCGCGCGTCGCGAGTTCCACGACCTGATCGACCATTTGGACTCCTCGCTGATCTGGGAAGTGAGCGCGACCACCCGTCGGATCCGCATGTTGAGCCGCAGCACCAAGAGCGTCACCGGCTTCGAGCCAGACGAATGGAATGCCGGCTGCTCGTTTTTCAAAAGCCGCCTGCCCGAAGAGGATCGTGCGACCTTCAATCGCGCGCTCGAGCGGGCGCGGGCGGGGAACTCGGACCAAAAGCTCGATCATCGCTTCAATCGCGCTGACGGACGGCAGATCTGGCTGCATACCGGCATCCACTATGCTCCGGCCAATTCCGCCCGGGAGGATGTCTTCCGCCTCATTTCGATGGAGATCACCCCGCTGATCCAGGCTCAGTCGGAGCTGGATCGGGTGGGTCGGACCCTGCAGTCCGTGATCGAGCAGATGCCGGCCGGGGTGTCCCTGGTCGAGGCCCCCATGGGCAAGGTCACTTACTCGAACGCCAAGGTGCGGGAGATCTTCCGTAAGGAGATCTCGGACGGACGAGTGGCGAGCTTCGCTGATTATTCAGTGTTTAATGTATATCATCCGGACAGCCGGCCCTATCGCAAGGAGGAGTTCCCGTCATATCGGGCCATTCATCACGGAGAGACGGTCATCGGAGAGGAGATGGCGGTGCTGCGGGGCGATGGGCGATGCGGGAGCATATCCGTCAGCGCCGCGCCGATCCGCG
>CAYXVB010000085.1:0-15146 GCA_964467785.1 uncultured Bacteriovoracaceae bacterium | reverse complement strand
GAGTAGCTCTTTTTGATCGTGATGGGGAATCCGTATTTGCCGTGAATGATTTTGGACATGAGTGACGCCCTCCTTGAGCGTTTGAGTTCAGCGTACGTACCAGCCTGCAGTTCTGATGATACGCCGCGTCAAAGTGGTGTCGAGAGAAATTCTAAATCATGAAAAGATGAATGAAATTGATGGCTTGATGGGTTCTGGCGCGAAGGACGATGGAGATCGGGTTGTCATTGGGAGGGCGTCCGGCGGTCGGTTCGTGGACCTGGACCGGAACTCGGTGGGTGTCTTCAATTTGGACAGTCTTCTCGTGCTCGGGAGGAAAATAGCCCACTTTCGCGAATAAAGCGGCTTGGTTCACCAGTTGCACCCTATTTGGTCAGAGGACAAGGTATGGGTCGAGATACTCCGGGAACACTGGCGATTCTGGGTCTGATGTCCAGTTTGTGGCACATCTGGGGTTTGCGCAAAGTATCGAGTCCGACGAAAAGCTTCGCGCGGCCTTCTCTGGAAAAGAGCGAATGATGGATGAGGACCTGCTCATCGCTCGAGTGGAACAGGACCTGAGCGGGGATCTCCTCGAGGATCTTGAAAAAAATTATCTGGCTCGAGCGAGGGCCGCGCATGATGCGGTCTTTGAAGTGCTGGATTCGGGCAGGAAAGGTGAGCAACAGCCGATGGTTCAAGCCGTTCTCCAAAGGTTGACGATTCTCCAAAAGGAATTGGCGAACCAGAGACCACCCGTCACGGCGGAGGAAGCTTATCAAAAGCTCTTGAGCGAAGCCGAGGCACTGTGACTTCGTTGCCGAGGAAGTGGGCTGGGCCCCAGTGGGGAAGTTGATTTTTTTTGAAATGTCCCTTCAAGTCGCGAAGCCCCATCTCCGATAAGGAGGAAGAGGGATTAGTGGCTTCGCTGTCAGTCTCACGGGTTTATTTTATTCATTTGATTCTCGCCTTAGCCCCCACTGGAACCTGGGGCGCCGCCGATCTTTGTCCGCGGCTCTTTACGCAGCTGGTGCAAGTTCCCCAGTCGACGACCAAGCTGACCGCCGAGGAATACGAGCGTCATCTCCAGGAGCTCACCGGCAAGCTCAAGGGCTTCAAATCCCCGAAGTTCGGTGTCTATCTTGGAGTGGACGAGCCATTTTACCTCCCGGAAACCAACACGATCTTCGCGCCTTCGGGCTATTTTCGATCCCAGGTCAGTGGCAAAAGGCATCCGGCCACCTATGAACTCGCGATCTTGGACCATGAGATCGGACATGCGCTTTATGAGACCAATTTTCCTTATCCAGGTCTCGGCATTCCGATGAAGGAACGGGTCCGTGCCCGAGTGGCAAGCGATCTCGCCGCGGCGGAACAGGCGATCGAGCAGGCCCGCTCGGCGCCGCTTGACCTGGAAGCTAAGACGCAACTTTTGCGGAAGGCGCAGGAAGAGGCGAGCGGCCACTATGTCCGTTATCAAGCGTTTCGACGGTCCGAGTGGGCGATCGAAGGCTTCCGTGAACTCTTTTCAGATTTGCATCATCGCCCGCCCACCGCACCCCGGCGTGGTGAACGAAGAGCTGATTCATCGGATCATGGCCGAGTTTGGCCACTGAGCCCTGGAAAAAGCGCAGTGAGTGGGCCGCTATTAAGGGCCAAGTAAGAGGGATCGTTGGGCGGGCTCAAACGAAGGAAGTCGTGCAAACGCCAACTCGCATGAGAGGATCAGCTCGATTTCCATCCCGATTTTCAAACCGGGAGGCAGAGGGAATTCAGATGCGTGGACAAGGGCATGTAGATGAATGAAGCCCGCGATCATCAGACGAATGCCAATGGAGTGTGTGCGGCTACTCATCCCCGCAATTATAGCAAACGTAATGGCACTAGCGAGCGGCGAAACTCAGCCTCGCGCGTTGAAACAGGCAAAAATAGCGCATTTTGTGAATCAATAGCGCCCGGGCGCGAGTCCGAGCCGGTCGTAAAGCCGGTTCAGCGTGATCCGTGCCCGCGCGCGCGCGTTTTCGGCTCCGCGTTTCAGGATTCTTTCGAGCTCCGCGCGGTCTTTCATCATCTTTTCGACTTCATCGCGGATGGGCGAGAGCGTCTGCGCGACAAGCTCGGCGGTGTCGACCTTGAGGTGGCCGTACATCTTGCCGGCATACGAAGCGACAAGATCCTCGGTTTTCTTGCCGGTGATCGCGGCTTGGATATCGAGCAGGTTCTTGACGCCGGGCTTGGTGTCCTCGTAGGTGATCTCGCTGCCGGAGTCGGTGACGGCGCGTTTGATCTTCTTGATGATCTGGTCGGCCGTGTCGCTGAGGTAGACCGCGCTGTTCGGATCGGGATCGGACTTGGACATCTTGGTGGTCGGGTCCTGCAGGCTCATGATGCGCGCGCCGATGGGCGGCGTGTAGACTTCCGGGACGACAAAGGTGTTCTTGCCGTAAACATTATTCATCCGGATGGCGACGTCGCGGGTGAGCTCGAGGTGCTGCTTCTGGTCCTGGCCCACGGGCACGAGCTGGGTGTCGTAGAGCAGGATGTCCGCGGCCATGAGCGTCGGATAGATGAACAGGCCGGCCGGGATGTTGGCTCCCTGCTTGGCGCTCTTGTCTTTGTACTGGGTCATGCGGTTGAGCTCGCCCATGTACGTGTTGCAGGTGAGCACCCAAGACAGTTCGGCGTGCTCCGGCACATGCGACTGGACAAAGAGCGTGGCCTCCACCGGATGGATACCGGCGGCGATGTAGGTCGCCACCGCGCGATAAGTCTGCTCGCGCAGCTCGGCGGGATCCTGGCGCACCGTGATCGCATGCAAGTCGACCGCGAAAAAGAGACAGTCGTAGTCGTGCTGGAGCTGGACCCAGTTGCGGAGCGCGCCGAGGTAGTTGCCGAGCGTCAGCCGGTTGGAGGGTTGCACTGCGGAGAGCATCACGGATTTCGCGGACGTCATAAGATTCAAGGGGCCTCTCAGGGATTGAAAAGCGTGGGGATGCCGAAGGCGATGCTCATCAGCGCGAGCACCAGGCCGCTTGCGTACCGGATCGGCGTCTCGAGCAGCGAGAACGCGCCGGTCATGAGCAGGGCGAGCAGGATGAAGAAGCTGTACTGAGCGAGAGCTTCGTACTTTTGCGCGAGCCGGTAGGGCAGGAAAGACTCGATCATCTTGCTGCCGTCGAGCGGCGGGAGCGGCACGAGGTTGAAGAAACCGAGCGCGAAGTTGAGCGTGATCGAGACGCGCGACATAATGATCAGCGGCTCGAAGAGGTAGAAATCATGCGGCATCCACTTGTAGAGCGCGCAGAAGGCCGCGGCCGAAAGCGTGGCGAGCAGGAAGTTCATCCCAGGGCCCGCGAGCGAGACCCAGAACAGGCCCGGCCGGATCTTGCGGAAGCGCCGCGGATCGATCGGCACGGGGCGTGCCCAGCCAAAGAGCAGGTTCATCCCCGTGAGCATGTTGATGATCGGGAAAAGCAGGGTACCGATCGGGTCCATGTGGGGAATCGGGTTGAGCGTCAGGCGGCCCTGGTCCTTGGCGGTCGTGTCGCCCCAGCGGGCGGCGACGAAGCCATGGGCGTACTCATGGAAGACCACGGCCAAGATGAAGGGGACGAGCTGGACGGAAAGCATCTGCATCCGTTCGGCGAAAGTTTCCATAAAAGGGTTTTAGCCGAGGGCGACGACAAATAAAACCCCCACCGCGATGTTTTGTCTATTTGTCGCTTTCGCCGCGGGGATGGAATTTGCGATGGGTCTCGCGGAGATGCCCAGGGCTGACATGGGTGTAGATCTGGGTCGTGGACAGATCGGAGTGGCCCAGGAGCATCTGCAGGGAGCGGAGGTTCATGCCGGACTGGAGGAGGTGGGTCGCAAATGCATGCCGAAGTACGTGCGGGGAGAGGCGCCGCGGGTCGATTCCGGCGACGACGGCGAGCTGCTTGAGGATTTTCCAGAAAGCCTGGCGGCTGAGGGCGCCGCCCGTGTGATTGAGAAAAAGCGTGTCATCGACGGGCCGGAGCTCGCCGCGGTGGTTCTTGAGCCAGGTCTCGATCAGCTCGCCGGCCACGGGCGCGAACGGAACGATCCGCTCCTTGTCGCCCTTGCCGCGGACTCGGAGGTAGCCCGCCTGCAGGTCCAGGGTATGGGTGGTCAGTCCGACCAGCTCCGAAACGCGCAGCCCGGTCGCGTAGAGGAGCACCACCATCGCGCGATCGCGCGCTTGCAGCGCCGGGGCGTTCTTGTCCTCGTAGACGATACCGCGGAGGGAAGCCTCGATGAGCGAGTGGATCTCGGCTTCGGGGAGTGATTTGGGTAACGGGCGTCCGCGGCGGGGAGTGGCGAGATGCTCGGCGGGGTTGGCGGCGAGGCCGCGTTCGAGGCAGCAGAATTTGAAGAATTGTCGGAGGGCGCTCACTTTGCGGGCGACGCTGGAGGCGCGCAAGCCCTCGGCATGGAGTTGCCCGAGAAAGCGGTCCAGGTCGTCGCGGGTGAGTCCGCTGAGACCGGAGGGCTCGGGGAGGCTCTCCGTGAACTGGATCAGATCGCGGCGGTAGGCGTCGATGGTGCGTTCGGAGGCGCCGCGCTCGATGCGCTGCGCCTCGATGAAGCCGCGGATGCAGTCCTGGAGCTCAGAGCGGGCGGGAGTCTCGTCGGAGTTCACCCTTTGAGTTTAGCACGCGCCCGAGCAGGGGTTCGTTAGGGAAATTAAAAAAGCCCGTGTCCGGATTGACTCCGGGCACGGGCCTTTCGGTGCGCGGCAATTTTTGCCGCTTCGACATCCACACTGCTTCTGCGTTCACTTTTGGCGACCCTGGGCCGGGTCTTCACTCGACTTCGCTTGCCCCTGCGTGCGCTTCCGCTTCAACGACCACTCAGTTCGCGCTGCTACCGCTTTTATTCGCCATTTACCGCGCACCGAAGAGAGGAGAGAACAGAGGGGCATCGCATCCGGAAGGTCCGGAGAGCGGGCCCGCACTTTTTAAATCCTGCCTCATTCCGCCCCGAATGACCGGGACGGATCGGTGCATTTCTTAGAACACGAGAGGATAAACGTTCTGGTTATTGTTCAGATACAGGTACACGCGCCCGTTGTAGAGCGTGTACGGCTGCGCCGAGGTCACGTAAGTGTCGATCGCGATCGCGCTCACGCAGGGCACGTTCATGGTTGTGGTATTGCCGTAGCCGTAACCGCCGGCCATGCTCACAATGGCCTGCTGGGCGCCGGCGCTGATCTGGAGTACCCCGTTGAGGGTGCCGGTGCCGTTATTCATGCCCGAGCTGTACGGGATGTACGGCGCGCCGTTGGCCATGGTCACGTTGAACCCGATCTGCCCGTCCGCGGCTTGGCGGTTGTAGGTGAACGAGGTTCCGGTGACGACGCCGCCAGCTCCGATCGTGACGGTTCCGAAGGTCTGACCGTTGTACGGGAGTTTGCCCGCGCTGACCGTGTTGCCCGCGGTGCCGCCGACCTGGACGCCGGTGCCCGTGAAGCTGATGGCCTGGTTGATCGGGATGCAGCCGCCCGGGGTCGGGTAGTAGTTTCCCGGTAGGGGGTTGCCGATGCCGCCCACCACGGTTGGGTTGTTGGAACCGCAACCGGCGAGCATCGGTACGCTGGCCAGTGCCAGCGCCAAAGCTCTCTTTCGAGTCATCAAATGTTTCATAAACTGCTTCTCCATCTCTCTGTCTTGCTCTCTGTCTTGACGTGCCTTGTGGGGCTCACGTCGTTCTCTCAAGATAGGATTAGAGCAAGCCCAATGCCAGCTGCGTCAAAAAAGACCCGGGCTGCAGTATTGTGTAATTATTGTGTTTTTATAGAATTGTCTGACCCGAGTTTGGTCACCCGGGTGTCAATGGACTTTACATCTGCTCAGGGCCGACAGCGCATGGGGCGTGCCCCGGTAGCGCTTGAACTGGGCGATCGCGTCCGCGATGGAACTCGAAATCTGCCTTCGACCTTCGGGCGAAAGCACGAGCGCGCGGTCCTTGGGATGGGAGAGGAAGCCGGCCTCGACCAGGACACTGGGCATCTCGGCTCCCAGCAGGACATGGAAGAGCGCTTGTTTGACGCCGCGATTTCGGCGGTTGTATTTACCCAGCAGCAAAGAGGTTTGACGGCTGCCGGCGACGAGCCGGTCTTGGATGGCGCAGGCCAGGCGCTTGCTCTCGGCCGTGTTGGCGTCCAACGTGAGATCGTGGAGGATCAACGCGACGTCCGTCTGCTCCGGGGAATCGGCGCGAGGGTCCCGTGGGCCAAGTACGGTGTTTTCGAGCTGGGCCAGGCGCTTGGAGGAGGCGTCTGTCGTGTTGTTGAGGATGAAAGTCTCGATGCCTTGCGGGTTTTCGCCGGTGCGCGCCGCGTTTCCCGCATGGGGGGACGAGTTCATGTGGATCGAAAGGAAAACGTCGGCCTTGAGCCTGTTGGCGAGCGCAGTGCGGTGGCCGAGCGGCACCTCACGGTCGTCGTCGCGGGTGAGCGTCGCCGAGATGTGGTGGCGGAGGAGCTCGTCGGCGACTTCGCGCGCGAGCAAAAGCGTGATGCTCTTTTCGGTGACGCGGGCGCGGCCGTCGTCAAAAATGGTCCCGAAGTCCGCGCCTCCGTGGCCGGGGTCGATGACCACATGGAAATTTCGGTGGGGCGTCCCGGCGGCAAGCGCGCCGGAGGGGGTGTGCAGGGATCCTAAGAGGGATACCAAGAGCAGGGCGAGGCCGGCGGCGATTCGGCGAAGGCGACGGCGCGCCCGCGGAGGGAGTCCGCAGCGCGGGTGCTTGCCGATGGGTAGAGGGAGATGGCTGCTTCGCATACTCTCAAGGTCTTCCTGACCTGTGTTTGCGACCCCGTCCGGGCCGATCCTTTGAAATATCTCTTGCCGCCCTTTTTCAGCTTATGGGAGAACCGGGCGCATGAGCAAGAGGAGTCCCCGAAAGAATCCTTCGAATGGCGCGGATAAAAGCTATTGGCACGATCGCTTGCGTTCGATTTCGGACTGGTTTGAGCGTCAAAAACGTGTCTTGCCTTGGCGGGATGAGCCGACGCCTTATCGCGTCTGGATTTCCGAGATCATGCTGCAACAGACCCAGGTCGTTACTGTGGTACCTTATTTTGAACGGTTTTTGGAACGCTTTCCGACGGTCGAGTCGCTGGCCGCCGCGCCGGAGGCCGAGGTGATGCTCCATTGGGCGGGCCTGGGCTATTACTCGCGCGCCCGTAATCTGCACCGAGCGGCGCAGCGGATCGTCGCGGCAGGACGCTTTCCGGTCACGCGCGAGGAGTGGTTGGAAGTCCCGGGCGTTGGGCCGTACACGGCGGGAGCGATCCGATCGATTTCCGGCGATGTCGCCGAGCCGATTCTCGACGGCAACGTGGAGCGCGTGCTGTCGCGCGTGCGCTGCTTGTCGCGCGGTGGGGGCGATGCGACTTACAAAGCCCGGCTCTGGCGCCTAGCGCGACGCTATGTGGAGCGTGCGGCGGCGATCGGTCTCAGGCCTTCGGTGATGAATCAAGCGCTGATGGAGCTTGGCGCCACGGTCTGTACTCCTCGGGGAGCGAAGTGCGCGATCTGCCCGCTGGCGGACGTGTGTCGCGCGAACGCGCGCCAGTGTGTCGAATCCTTTCCGCCTCGCAAGAAGCCCAAGGAGTGGATCGAGGTGCGCGAAGAGGTCCACTGCGTGGTGGACGCCGCGACCGGCAGGGTCTTGGTGCGTCAACGTTCCGCCGGAGAGTGGCGATCGGGGCTCTGGGATCTGCTCGATGAGCAGGCCTTGGCCACGCTTTCGTTGCCACTCAAAGCCGTGGGAGAGGTCGAGTCACGCCATGTGGTCACCCGACATAAGATCCAGCGCCGAACTCGCGTGTGGCAAGCGCCCCCCATGTTGCGCGCGGGGGAGCCAATGACCGTCGACGTGATGGGGCCGCTTCGTTGGTTGGATCCGGGTGCCCCGGACGTGGCAGTCGGCTCAGCGCTGAAAAAATCGCTCGCTCTGGTCCGGCAACGGTATTTCAGCGCAGCGAGCCTTGATCGGATTCAGTCGTGAGGCGCGCGACGGAACCGGCTTGGGTCAAACCCGTGCCGATTCCTTCGCCAGGGTTTGAAGCTTGTGGACGAAGTTCAAAGCCTGGATCGGCGTCAGCTCGTCGATCTTGATTTCGTCCAGGGCAAGGAGCGCGGGATGGGGCGCGGGTTCGGGCACCGGCTCGGGCGGGTGCGCCATCGCGCCCGAACCTGGCGCGCTTTGCGCCGGCAGGGCAAAGAGCGAGAGCTGCGAGCTGTCCTCCGCCGAGATCAAGTGGGCTCCGGACTTTTCGAGGTTTTCGAGCACGGCCCAGGCGCGTGAGATGACCTGCTTGGGAAGGCCCGCGATCTTGGCGACGTGGACGCCGAAAGATTCGTTGGCTGGCCCGTCCTTGAGCTTATAGAGGAAGCGCAGGGTGCCTTGCTTGCCGCCCTGCCCGGAATCGACCGCCATGTGCGCGTTGGCCAGAAGAGGGAACTCGCTCACGAGGCGGGTGAGCTCGTGATAGTGCGTCGCAAAGAGAGTCCGAGCCTGGATTTGGGTACAGATCCACTCGAGCGTGGCGTAAGCGACGCTCATTCCGTCGTACGTGCTGGTGCCGCGGCCGATCTCGTCGAGCAAAATGAGCGATCGTTCGTCCGCGTGATGAAGGATGTGCGCGAGCTCGGACATCTCGACCATGAACGTCGACTGCCCGCGCGCGATCGCGTCGTGCGCGCCGATGCGGGTATAGAGCGAGGAGACGGCGCCCCAGCTCGCATGGGAAGCGGGTACGGGCGAACCCATCTGTCCGAGGATCACGATGAGCGCGGTCTGGCGCATCACGGTGGATTTGCCGCCCATATTGGGGCCGGTGATCATGAGCGTAAGGCGGGATTCGGGACCGAGCTGAACGTCGTTGGGCACGAAGGTGTCGCGCGTGCCCCCGCCTGTATGGTCCACGAGCGGGTGGCGGCCGTCCCGGATCTCGAGCCGGAGCGAATCATCAACGGTGGGGAAACACCAGCCCGGCTCCTGCGCGAGAAGCGAAAGGGAAAGCAGCGCGTCCAATTCGCCGAGCAGGCGGGCAGCCTCCATGATGAGCGCCGTTTGCGCGCGGATGTCCTGGAGGAGTCCGTCGAAAAGCTCGAGTTCGAGGGCTTTTTGCCGGGCCGAGGCATGGACGATCTCTTCTTCGAACTTCTTGAGCTCCTCGGTGAAAAAGCGCTCGGCGCCTACCGTGGTCTGCTTGCGTTGGTAGTGGGCGGGAGTGTTCTTGAGGTGCGCCTGCGTGATCTCGATATAGTAGCCAAAGACGCGGTTGTAGCGGACCTTGAGTGAAGGGATCTGGGTGGCTTCGCGCTCGCGCTGCTCGAGATCGACGAGCCATTTTTGGCCGTCCTCAGTGAGTGATATCAGGCGGTCGAGCTCGGGCGTGGTGCCCTTGTTGAAAATGCCGCCATCGCGCGCGAGCAGCGGGGCATCGTCTTTTTGAAGGGTCGTGATGCGGCGGGCGAGCGGCGAAAGCTTTTCGTCGAGTTGCGCGAGATCGCGGCGCATGCCCTGGAGAAGGGGGGAGTGCGTTTCGCGGATGAGATCGGTGACGCCATGGAGCGCGGCGAGCGAACGGCCAAGCGCGAGCGTGTCGCGTGGGTTGGCGAGGTTGGCGTTGACGCGCCCGCAGATGCGTTCGAGGTCGTAGAGGTTGGCGAGTTCCAGGCCGAGCCGGTTGACGACGTGGCCGGAACTTTTTTCGGCGGACTCGGCAAGCTCGCGGACGGAGGACTGGCGCGCGGCGATCTCGCCCGGGGCCTTGAGCGGCGCGAGCAACCAGCGCTTGAGGGCGCGGGCGCCGAGCGCGGAACGGGTTCGATTGATGGTCTGGTAGAGATTGGGACCGCCTTCGGCGGAGGGAATGAGATCGAGATGCTGCGCGGTGCGGGGGCCGAGGGCAAGGGTGCGCGGGAGATTCATCGGGGCAGGCAGACGCAGGTGCGCGAGCTTTTCGGTACGCTGGGTTCTGAGGGCGTAGTGGAGCGCGAGCCCTAGGGCGAGGGCTGACGCGTCCGTCGGGAGAAAGGCCGCGAGCTCGCCGATTTCGTAATGGGTCTTGAGCAGGTCACGGGCCTGCGGAACGGCGAGGTAGTTGGGCGGAAGCTCTTCGACCAGGATCTGGCCGCGCATGGGATCGAGGAGAAGTTTGAGCGGCGCCGCGGCCAGGACGGTGCCCAGGCCGATGAGGTGGCGGATGGGGCGCGCGACGAGTTCGTTCGTCAGCTTTTCCTCATCGAGCGGTTGGGAGAGAAGCGCTTCGCCAGTCGAGGCGTCGACGCAGGCGAGGATCCATTTCGGCGCGGCTTTGGGTGAGTCGGATTCCGCGGGCACGATTGAGGCGAGGTAATTGGCTTCGTTGCCATCGAGGCCTTCGATGTCAAAGCGCACACCCGGCGTGAACACGCGTGTGATGCCGCGCTTGACGATGCCCTTGGCAGCGGCTGGGTCTTCGAGCTGATCCCCGATGGCAATTTTTTTGCCGCATTTGAGTAGGCGTTGGATGTAGCCCTGCACGCTATGGTGCGGAACCCCGGCCATGGGCATGGGGTTGGGCTTATTTTTGTCGCGAGAGGTGAGGGTGATTTCAAGAAGGCGCGCTGCCTCGACGGCATCGTCGCCGAACAGCTCATAAAAGTCGCCCATACGGAACAGAAGCATGGCTCCATCGGCCTGGGCCTTGAGCTCATGGTACTGCTTCATCAAGGGAGTCTGTTCGTTGTCCTGTGCCGCCATAGATGGTTAGGCCTAGCAGCAGGATGGCGGGGATTCAAGGTATCCGCTTCCTTTTTGATGCACACTGCGTTAGTGGCGGGGAGATTGAATTGATGACGCGCCGTGCATCAAAAAGGAAGCGGATACCGATTTTTAGACGCTGACGCGATGGACTTTGACCATGTTTGTGGTGCCGCGCCGCAGGGTGGGCATGCCGGCGGTGACCACGACGAGGTCTTCGGCCTCGGCCCAGCCGTGAGACTGAAGCGCGGATTCGACCATGGCAAAGAGATCGTCCGTTTGGAGGATCTTTGGGATGAGCACCCCTTTGACGCCCCAGACGAAAGCGAGGCGGTTTAGGGCCTGCTCGTTATCCATGATCGCGACGATCGGGGGCTCAGGGCGGTACTTAGCCAGCGTGCGCGCCGCCATCCCCGAGTGGGTGATGCAGGCGATCGCCACCGCGCCGACCTGGCGGGCGATCGTCGCCGCGCTTTGCTCGATCGCTTCGACCACGGAGCCGGGAATCGGCTGCGCGGTGATGTGGCGCGAATTGAGGTCGCGATTGCGCTCGGCTTCGAGGACGATTCGGGCCATCGTGCGCACCGATTCGACCGGGTAGGCGCCCGAGGCGCTCTCGCCCGAGAGCATCACCGCGTCGGTGCCGTCGAAGACCGCGTTGGCCACGTCGCTTGCTTCAGCGCGGGTCGGAGTGGGTGACGTGATCATCGACTCCAGCATCTGGGTCGCGGTGATGATCGGGACCCCGATCTCGTTGCAGGCGCGAATGAGCTGTTTCTGCACGTTGGGGACGCGTTCAGCGCCGATCTCGACCGCCATGTCGCCGCGGGCGACGAGCAAGCCGTCGGCCGTCTCGATGATCGCATCATGATAATCGATCGCTTCCTCGCGCTCGATCTTCGCGATCACGATCGGGGGCTGGTTCATCTGTTTTCGGATCCGCTCCTTGACCGTCTCGATGTCCGAGGCGGTGCGGACGAAGGAGAGGGCCACGGCGTCCACGCCTTGAGCGAGCCCGAATTTCAGGTCTTCCAGGTCCTTTTCGGTCACGCACGGCATCGAGAGCGGCGTGCCCGGGAGATTCATGCCTTTATTGTCGGTCAGCTTGCCGCCGACTTCGACTTCGACCACGATTTCCGGGGGATTGACCTCGGAGACGACCGTCGCGATCTTGCCGTCGTCAAAAAGGATGCGCGCGCCCTTGCGCACATCTTGCGAGATCGAGAGCGCGATCTCGGCCGAAATGGGGATAGCGATGCGCCCCGTGGTGGACATTTTCGGGGTTGAGCCTTCGGGGAAGAGAAGCACCCGATCACCCGCCTTGAGCTCGACGCCGCCTTTTTGGAGTTTGCCGGCGCGAAGCTTGGGGCCTTGGAGGTCCTGCATGATCGCCACGGATTTACCGGCTTTGCGCGCGGCCTCGCGAATGTTCGCGATCAAGCCGGCGTGGAAATCATGAGTGCCGTGGCTGAAGTTCAGCCGCGCGACGTCCATGCCTGCGTCGATGAGCTCCCGGATCCTCTCCGCAGTGGAAGAGGAGGGGCCCAAGGTGCAGACGATCTTAACTTTTCTTCTTGTTGTTGAGATCATACGAGCGCTTCAGCTTCTCCAGTTGTTCGTTGAAATTGTCCTTGAGGTAGCGCTCGTGTTCCTTGTGCTGCTCCTCCATCCGGGCGATCTTCTGCTCGTAGGAGCGCGCTTGTTCCTCTAATAACTGCTTACCACGTTGTTCGGCATCGCGCACGGCCACCTGCCCCTGAAGCTTGGTTTCTTCCATACGGGCGGTGAGCTCGTTCTTGGCAGTCTGCAGCTTGTCCTCGTGATTGCGGATCAGCTCGCTCTCTCGCGCGGCGAACTCGCGATGCGCCCGGCGCTGTTCGAATTCGGCGTCCTGGCGCTGGGACTGGAGTTTAAACGCCGCATCATTGCGCTGGAGATTGATCACCTCGTCGAGGCTGGCGCGTTGCTTCTCGAGCGACGTGGCGTAACTGCGATTGAGGTTCTGCGTCTCACGGTAGGTGTCGTATTCCTTTTTGCGAAGCGCTTCCTGCTTCTGGAATTCCGTATCCTCGATATGGGCGAGCATGGACTTGCGGTCGAGATGGCGCTCGAGCGCCGCCTCCATGCGGATCCCGGTTTCGTTCTGCTCCTTTTCGCGGCGCAGGTCGGAGTACTTCTGGAGGTTGCCTTCCTGAAGGGTTTCCACGGACCGCTTATTGCGCTCTTGCTCGGCGTCAAGCTGCTTGGTGAATTCCTTGCCGACCGATTTCCTGATCTTTTCATAGGCGCCGATGGGGACCTGGTTAGGATCCGAAGTGGTCTGTTGCAGGGTCAACCGCTCCTGCAGTCGCGAGACCTCGGCGTCATGGAATTCCTGGTTATGGGAGAGCGTACGCTGAAAAGCGCGTCCCTGTTCCTCGAGCGCCGAGGCGTGCTGCTCGTTCTGAATGCGGAGCTGGTTGTCGTGGGACCGCTGGGCGACTTCCTTGTCATGATCGTGCTGGCGCTGGATCGTGTTCGTGGCGCGTTCATGCGTGTCCGAAAGCTCCTTGCGGTCGCGATGGGCGTCATCGGCCATCCGGCGGGTGACGTTCGTCATGTAGAGATCCTTGTCGGCCATCGTTTCCGCATGGGTGGTCTCGTTGCGGCGGAGCGCGGCCTCGTTGGCGCTTCGGATCTTGTCCAGTTCCTTTTCGTGGATGTCCTGCATTTTCTCGAGACGGACCTTGTTTTCGTGCTCGAAACGGTCGAGAGCTTCCGCCGTTCCCTTGCCGGCCTCTTTGCCGTAAAGGGCAAGGTGATCCTGCATTTTGCGGACGCTTTCCTGACTGCGTTGATTGGCCTCGGCCGCGGTGCGGTTGGCGATGAGGACCGTATCCTCGAGCTTTTTCTGGTAGCTGGCCTCGAGCTTCTCGGAGGAGTTGGATTTTTGGTCGTCGGTTTTCTTTTCCTTGCGCTCGTATTCCTCGACGATGGAGTTGAGGCGCTTGGCGTTTTCGACCCGCTCGGTGTTCATCTGGCGAACGAGCTCGTCGTATTTTTCCTGGGACTCGTCGCGGAGCTGGGCGTAGTCTTTTTCCTGCTCCCGGTGGGTCTTGGAATAGGAGCGAGCGGCCGCGCTCTTGGCTTCGTCGGAGGTCCGTTCGAGTCGTTCGTTGTAACGGCGCTCGGATTCCTCGAGCTTTTTGTGATAGTCCTCTTCGGTCAGTTTTACGGAGCGTTCGTGCTCGACATCGCGAATGTCGTTTTCTTCCTTTAGGTTCTTGACCTGCTCCTTGAGGGCGAAGGGATCGAGCCCGCCGTAGCGTCCCACCTTGTTATAGGTGGTCTTGAGGATCTCGTCCCGGTCGCGCTTGGCGTTCTCCCGTTCGCGCTCGAGCGAGGTGGACGCGTTCTCGCGGACGTTGCGGATCGTTTCCTCGGTCTGGCGATCCTTTCGTTCGAGCTCGGCTTTCTGTCGCTCCTGCAGCGAAGCAAGCTCGCGCTTGCGCGCTTCTTCCGCGTTCTTGCGGTCCTCGCCGAGTTGATCCTCGAGATCGGTCACCCGCTGGCGGTAGTAGTTGTAATTGCTGTCGGTCGAGGAAGAAATCCCGGGCATCGCATCGCCTCCGATCCGGCCCCGCGCCAAAGGGAGCAAGGGCAGTTCCTGGTTGAGGATATCAGGCGTCGAATCGGAATGGGATGGGCAGCTTTTTCCGAGTCCGAGTCCGCGTTCGTCCGCGTTTTGCCTAGAACTCCTTGTTTTGATCGAGGCTGTGTTTGATGCGGTCCTCTTCGATCCGGTTCAGCTTGGTCCTGATCGTAATGATCCTACCGATCCGGTAGAGCAGGGTGTTTTCCTCGATCGTGTCGGTCTCGACCGGGCGCCAGCCCTCCAGCGCGTCGCGCTGGACGATGGAATCCTTTTGTACGGAGATCTTGATCGTGGAGCGTCCTTGATAAAGGCCTTTGACGAGGGTGACTTTGAAACGGTACTGGGCCTTGGCGAAGCTGTCCGTCTCGCCGTAAAAGTCCGTGAGGCTGCGCGAGGAGGCGTTCTCAACCCACTTGGTCTGTAAGTAGCCGCCGTCGCGATTGCTGACCTCGATCGGGACGGCCTTGAGCGCGTCGAGCACGGCCTGCCAGGCGATGTTCATGTCGGTGAGGTACATCCGCGTGAACGTCTGGTTGATGTCTTCGCCTAGGCTCTTTTTGTACGCGGACATGCAGCTTGTCAGGGAGCCCGCCGCAACGGTCCCCAGGATAAGGCAGAGCCCGGGCCACAATGGGCTTCGACAGAAAAACATGCGCGAGAGGGTCCGGAGGATCATGTCCCTGGGATTGTCTCGTGCCGGGGCAGGTCTGGCAAGCGGCGTTCACCGGGCCAGCTTGGGAGGGAGGGGTTAGTT
>CAYXVB010000084.1:0-15261 GCA_964467785.1 uncultured Bacteriovoracaceae bacterium | reverse complement strand
CCCACCGGCTATCTCGCCAAGGCGCTTGGCTGGGAGAATTTTTTCCTATTGTCGATCTTTATCGCCGTTCCTGGCCTGCTCTTGTTGACCCGTTTCGACAAGTGGAAGAAGGCCGAGATCTCCTCCGGTTGATCACAGGGAGGGATGCATGAAAAGAGCGCGCCCGAAGAAGTCCGCCAATAAACCCTTGTCCCGTGGCGTCGTGGTGCGACCGCGCGATCGGATGAAGCATTATCAGCATCCTGACGTTTTCGGGGAATGGGTGGGCTACGAGCTCAGCAAAGTGGACTGGAAGAGGTTCGAGGTCGAGACCCGGCTCGAAATCCGGCGGGACCACCTCTCGGCCGCGGCGCGAGTTCACGGGGGCGTGATTGCCGCCTTTTTTGACGCAAGCCTAGGGGCTGCGGTGTTCACCACGATGGAGCCGACGGACCTGACCTCGACAGTCGAGCTTAAGGTGAACTACCTCAAGCCGTTGGAACTCGGGGATATCTTGACTATCCGCGCGAAAGTCGTATTCCGAGGAAAAAGGCTAGCCGTGACGCAGGCCGACTTGTACCGGAACAGAGAGAGAAAGCCCGTGGCTATCGCAACCGCAACATTTTATGTCGTTGCAGCAGATTCAAAAAAGCGGGAAAAAGTAAGGGTAAAAGGAAGAAGGAGAAACGTATGAATGCCTACGTTGTTTGGATGGACGGTAAGGAAGCCAAGATCTTCAAGCTCGAGCCGACCGAAACCGAAAGGCGCCGCATGAAGGCGCATGGTCATAAGCATCATGCCCACGCGCATGGCAAACACGACACCAGCAATCATCACGATGATAAATTTTACGCGGAGCTCACTCAGTCTTTGAAAGACGCCACCGAGCTCCTCGTGATGGGCCCGGGCGATTCCAAGAACCACTTCAAAACCTATCTGACGAAGCACAACACCCATTTGGCCAAGGCCATCGTCGGTGTCGAAACCGTCGATCATCCCACTGAGAATCAGATTCTCGAGAAGGCCCGTGGCTTCTTCAAGAAGTACGATCTGTTTCATGAATCGGTCAGTTGAAATCGGCCCAGCGGCTAAGCGGCGGCGACGAGATTGTCCGATTTTTGCTCTTCGCCTCGCCCCTTGAGTTCCGGACGCGTTGAAGAGAGAGAGCCGCGGCGGCCTGTTCCCAGGGACGGGCCGCCTTTGCCGTCCACCAATTCTCTCATCGACCTGACCATCTCCTCGAGTACTTCGGCCTGGGCCGACATCTCCTCGGACGAGGCGGCCGCTTCTTCCGCGGTCGCGGCATTGCTCTGGGTCACCTGATCCAGCTGGTTCATCGCCTGGCTGATCTGCGCGATCCCATCGGATTGCTGCGAGCTCGCCGTCGCGATCTCCTCGTTGAGCACCGCGACCTTGTTGATCGCATTAACGATCTCGCTGAGCGAAGAGCCGCTGCGCTCGGCGATCTGATAGCTGTTTTCCACGCGACTGACGCTGGACTTGACCAACTTCGCGATGTCGGCGGCCGCGGTCGCGCTTTTCTGGGACAAACTGCGGACCGCTTCCGCGACCACGGCGAATCCTTTGCCCTGCTCGCCGGCCCGGGCGGCTTCCACCGCGGCATTCAGCGCGAGGAGATTGATCTGGAAGGTGATGTCATCCATCACGTGGATGATCTCCTCGATCTCTTTGGAGCCGCGTGCGACCTCCGACACCGATTCCACCAGTCTGCGGATTTCCGCCTCGCCGGTTTTCGCGGTCTCGCGGCTCGATTGCGAGAGCTTTGCCGCTTCTTTCGCGTTGTTGGAATTCAATTTAACGATGCTTGTCAGCTCCTCGAGGGAGGCGACAGTCTCTTCGAGGGACGCCGCGCCTTCGGTTGACGCCGAAGAAAGCTGCTGGCTGGCGGTCGAAAGCTGTCGGCTGGCAGTGCCGACTTCGCGGCTGGAGCTGGAAATGTCGTTGGTGATCCGCCCCAGCGCGCCGGCAAGTCGAGAGGCGATGAGTAGCGAGAGCCCGGCGATCAGAATGAGCGCCGCGACGCAGGCGATCGTCGAGATTTTGGCGGCCAAGCGGACCTCCTCGCGGGATTCCGCGACGATCTTGGAATTGATGCCGGAGGCGATCGAGCTGAGGTCATTCAGGATCGAGGTCAATGCGATAGCCGGAGGCGCCATGTTGGCGAGCAGGAAGCTCTTGGCTTCCCGGTCGGCTTCGGCGGTTCCGGCGGCGAGCATGGGGGTGACACGCAGAATGAGGTCGTCCACTTTGGCGAAGAACTCCGTGGAGCTCGCGAGTTTGGCGAGCGCTTCCGAGGATTGCGAGCGCTGCTGATAATTAGCCACTTCCTTTTTCAGGGAGTCGATTTCAGTGCGGGCTTTTTTTAAGAAGCTTTTCCGAAGCTCCGCATTGGCGTCGTTCATCAGGGCCAGCCACATGTAGCGCGGATAGGCGTTCACATGGCCCAGCATTCGACCGGTGGACTCCGTGATCGGGATTCTCCGTTCACCCAGGAGCTCGACCTTTTGGCCGATCGAGTCCAATTTCTGAAGCTCGAAGACTGAAAGTCCGATCAGCGCCAGGATAGGCACAGCGGCTAAGAGGAGGAGTTTGATGCGGATCCCTTTGAGCCACTTCGACAGCGTCGTCATGGTAGACCTTTCGGAGCGCCTGCAACCGAACTGTATGACTTGGATCAAGAATCGGAATAAAAGATAGATATATTATACAACTTAATGAAATCTCAGGCGGCTCTTCGGGCCACGTTGAAGTGACGACTCCCTGGCCGGCTCAGATTGGCGCGTCCGGAATCCCGTGCACGAGGATGGCCCGGTCAAAATGTTTGAACGACTCCTTGGAGTCGTCGAGCAGCCGGCGGCCAGGGCAGAGGATCGGCTCGTTCGGAAAGTCGAGCTCGGTGTCTGGCGCCGTCAGATCGATCGCAAGCGGCGAGCATTTGGTCCGGATCTCCTGAAGAGCCAGGGCGAAGCGGTCGATGTCCTTTTGCTCGGTGAGCTCCAGCTCGGCGATGCCTTCGGGCTTATAGCGATAAAGGCCCGGTACTTCGCGCGACCAGAGCATCGGGGGCGACATGACCGGTTTGAGGTCGGGGCGATCATGGGCGCGCTTGCGGTGCGCGACGCTCGTGTTGAGATCCACGACTTCGCCGAATTGAGTGGCGACCCAGAAGTGAAAGCTCTGCCCCCAGCAGCCCGCCCAGATCACCGACTGGTTTTCGAGGACTTCGACCCATGCCGCCGGCCCGTACATCACCTGTGCCTGGATGCCGTGGAGCTTGAGCGCCTCGACGGTCGCTGCGGCAACCATCAGCGGAAAATCCGCGCGATCGCCGGTGAGCCGGTCGACTACCATCGAGACCACGCGCGAAACCGTCGCGATGATCGGTAGCGGCGTCTGCTGTGAGGAAATCGAAGGGGAGGTGGAGGAAGTCATGCGTCCCTTCGTACAGCGTTCAGCCTCGGCGCGCAAGCCAGGCGAACGCGAGCCAGCCGGACATGAACGACAAGCCCCCAAACGGCGTGATGATGCCCAGCGCACGGACTCCGCTCAGGGAAAGTACATAGAGACTCCCCGAAAAGAGCAGGATTCCCGCGGCAAAAAGCCAGCCGGGCAGCGATGGCGCAGTGCCTTGCGGCGACTTCGAGGCGAAGATCGAAGCCCAGATCCCGTACGCCACTAGCGCCAGAGAATGGATCATCTGATATTGGGCGCCGGTCTTGAAGACCTCTAGCGCGCCAGGATCCAGCCTTTGCGCGAGCGCGTGGGCGCCGAACGCGCCCATCGCCACGCTAAGCATTCCCGACACCGCGCCGAGCGCGATCCAGAAACGGGGGTTCACGGAATTCATAGCAGCTCCAATCCGCGGCGAATCGTCGCGCCGCCGTCCTGCGCCTGGCTGACGAAGCCCTCAAGGGCCGAGCGAACCGCTCCGGACCAGGGCGAGGCGAGACGATCCCGCGCGTCCAGCTCGAGCAGCTCATAGCGCAGCAACCATTCTTCAGGGTATCGGGTTTCAAGCTCCGCGTGGATCGCGGCGAGCTCCTCGATCTGGGCGCCGCCGACCGGACCGGCTTCGCGGATCCGGCGAACTTTGGCGTATAGATCGTTGAGCGCGCGATTCTCAGGCGTGAGGTTGGTCTTGGGCTTTCCAGGAGCCTGTTTGAATCCTCCTGTCGCCTCGAGAAACGCGGCACGGTCAGCCGCGCCGCCAAATACCGAGATAATCCGGGCGCCGCAGGCCATATCGTAGGTTCCCCATTCCGGGCGGAACAGGACTTCGTCCCCCAGGCGAACCGTGCAGTCGCGGAAAACGAGAATCAGGTTGCGACCGCCGCGCGCGATGTGGTCGACCAGCTTTCCTTCGACCGTGACGCCGGACTCGAATTCAAGGCGAGGCATGGCCTTGAGCTCGTCGATCGTGAGATCGGCCGCGGACTTTTTGAGACCCTTGAGCCGCCCGACGGGCGAGCTGAAGCCCTGCGAGTGATAGCGAGGTCCTTGGCCGTCCAGTTCCTTATCCGTATAGGACAGCTGCGTGGGGCCCTGGTAACTGAGATAGGCAGGCTCTTCTTTGGATAAGCGGTGCTCCCGAATGGATGCGAGGGTGCCGCTGACCTGCAAGCCTGAGTCGTATACCGCCGTGGTCGTCGTCGCGGCCTTGCGCGCTTTTTCCAGTCCGGCGAGGCCGCCCATCTTGTAGGCCATCGTCGCGGCGAACTTTGCGAGCCCGCCTTTTAGAGACTCGAAGTCACGGGCAATGTAGAGCTGCGGCTGCGGCCGGGTGATGTCGTAGGACTGGTTCACGCAGTCCACCGTGAAGGGCAACTTGCTGACATGCGGCTTGAGGCATTCATAGCTCTCGCCCACGGAGGAGAGCAGGCCGGCGCCGTAGATCTTGGGATTCTCTGGCGTGCCCAGCAGGCCGTATTCGATGGTCCACCAACCCATGCGACCCAGCTGCGTCGCTTCGGAGTCGTGATCGACCGCGGCGATGGCGGCGTCGAGCTTAGCCTGCGCTTCGGCGACCATCCCATCGGTCGAGCGAGGATCCTCCTTGGTGTCGGAGAGAAGCTTTACCCCTTCGTAAACGGCGAGGTCCTGGCTCGAAAAGATGGCCTTCTCCGCGAGTTCGCCGTAGTGATGGAGGTAGTCCGCGTAGGCCGGATCCGCGATGATCGGCGCATGGCCGGCGGCTTCGTGCACGATGTCCGGCGCGGGGGTGTAGGCCAGGTTCTCGATCTTGCGCATGTCGCAGGCGATAGGAAGGATGCCGCGCGCCAGGAATTCCATGAATACCGCCGGTGGAATGAAGCCGCTGACCGCGACCGCCCGCCAGCCAAAGCGGCTGAGCTTTTCGTCCATTTCGCTGATGAGCGGGATCCGCTCGGTGGAGATGCCCGTTTCGCGCAGACCGTTTAGATAAAGCGGGTGCGCATGCTTGGCGAAGAAAACCTGCGAGATTTTCAAAATATAACGCCAGCTGGCATGATCCATCGGCGTGTATAGCGATGGATCTTGTTGAACAATGTATGTCCTCAGATAGTTCGGAATGTCCTTTGGCCCCATAGCGAGCGAAGATAGCCTAAGCCGGGTGGCCACGCCAGACCCCCTTATGATAGGTTGCGCTATAGTTATGAATCAGAATACCAACTCACCAAAGCCCGAAAAAGAGCACGAAGGTTCGATCTGGAAGCACCCCTACATGATCTACGTCGTCCTGACGATGGCGCTGTTTGGCGCACTGGTCATCGCGGCCGGGCTTGCCCTGAAAAACGGCTGGATCCCTCAGAGATAGTCGTTCCTTACGCGATATGAACCCCGTCTCGAAGCTCCTGATTGGTACAGGGATCTTTTTGATCGTCGCCGGACTAGCGTGGCAATTTGGCGGCAGATTCCTCAGTGGGCTGAATCTGGGGAGGCTGCCTGGCGATATCGCGATCGAAAAGGAAAACTTCCGCTTCTACTTTCCCGTCGCGACTTCCATCTTGCTCAGCGTCGTCGTTTCGCTGGTTTTGTGGATCGTGCGCCGACTGAGCGAGCGCTAGTTCTCACTCCGTCTTTTTAGGAGCGATTTTCGGAGCGTTTGGGTCTGAGCTCGGAACCGGAGGCTTTTCGGGAGCGCCGCCATTCGGGGCGCCAGCACCGACGCCTTCGGCCCGCGGGGGGCGCGGGCCACGAGGAGGACGGCGCGGGCCACGGCCTTCGCGCTTTTCACCGCGACCACCAGCGCCTTCGGCACCACCGGTGGGAGCGCCTTCGCGGGGAGTGCGATCGCCGCGAGCGCTACGGTCACCGCGGTCGCCCCGTTCACCGCGACCTTTACCGCGTCGTTTACCCTTGCGGTCTCCGCCACGGGAATCGCGTCCCTCCTGGCCCGGGGCGTGTGCCGGCTTGCCCTTGCCGTGAACCGGCGGGAAATATTCGGTCATGAGCCAATGCTCACCCTTCTGAACCGCTTTGTGCGGGGCCTTTTCACTCTCGTTCGCTGGGGCGAGGACCAGCACGCGTTTGAGGTCGTCGAGACGGGGGCCAGCGACTTCGAGAGCCGCGATCAGGTGGTTGAGCTTGTCTCCTTCGAGTTTGAGCGCCTCGCCGAGAGCGGCGGGCATCTCTTCGGCAGTCTTGCCGGAGGTCTGCAGTTCTTGCTGGATTTTGGCGGCGTTTCTGAGGGTCGGGGCGGCAAACTCGGTGACAGTTCTCATACCTCAAGGTCTAGCACAGGTCCCCGCGCAGTCCAATGTTCCAAAAGTCGAAGCCCGACTGGCCTTCGCCGGTTTGGCGACGCGAGTCGGGCCTCGGGAGAGTTTTTGGAAAAGGATGGGTTACGCTTAGAGCAGACCGGCGCTGACGTACATGCCGATGCTGGTCGAATTGGCGCTGATCCCTTCGACCGGGAACAGGGCCAAGTAAGGGTTGAGGTTGATTTTCTTGGTCACGTCCCAGGACATGCCGATTTCGATGTCAGTGGCGTCCGCGGTACGGACAAAGCCATCCAGGCCGCGGCCCGCGACATGGTCAAAGGACGTGCCCGTGGTCAGGACGACCGAGAGGTTCGACTTCCACTGGTAGTTCAGACCCGCGTACGCAAAGAGGCCGCCATCGAGCAGGGTGGGGCTGCCATAGGGAGCGTTGGCGCCGTAGGCATAGGCGGCTTGGCCGGTGAGGGCGATCACCGTCCAACGAGAGCCGGGGATCTCGATCGTCGAGAATTGGCTGAGAGCCAGGCCGGTGATCATGTTGTTTTTGATCGCGCTCGCGGTCACAGGGGCGTAAAGCGTGGCGGAGCCCGACAAATTGAAGTTACCCGACTTGAGGATCGAGGAATGACTCAGCTTGAGGCCGGGATTCTTGAGGGCCACGGTGTTGCCTTTGTCGTCCGGGAACGTCGTGATCAGGCGGGTGTAGATCCCGAGAGACATTTTCTTGTCGAGCTTGTAGCCGACGGTCAGTCGGTTATCGATACCGATGGTGCCGGCGGTAGCCCCGGTGGAGTCATGCGTGTTTACGCTGATGTCGCCGATGGCCGGACCGGCGACGATGCCGTAGTAATTGGCGAAGATCTTGTCCGCGAAGCCCGCGGGCTTGACCTGGTCCGCCGATGCGGTCGTGGAATTTTCAGTCGGTGTCGTGTCAGCGAAAGCAGCGCTCGTTAAAGTCGCAGCCAGCGCCGCGGCGGTCATCATGCCAAAAGTTGCGCCCTTGGCGGCTCGGCGGATCATCATGTCCAAACTCTCCTCAGTATGTGAAAAACGTTCCTCGCCGACCCTGGCTACTTATTCTTGAATTGTGGCCTCTTGCCACAGTGCAGGCCCCTCATAGCAAACGCCTTGCCAGCATTTTTTTCCCTGTCCGGGATTTAAATGTCAATGAGAACGAGCGAATGGAACAAACTCTCCCGACAAGTGCCAATTTGGCCCTGTAAAACTTTCAGTCAGGTCAACCCGGAGTGTCTAATTCTTGGACACCCGTGGGTCCCGAATCGCCGTACGGATCGCGGACATGGCCTCCAGGGTGGCGTGGGAGTGACTTCGTCCACGGAGCGAGGCCAGGCTAATGCTGTTTTTGAGGGGGGCGCTTCGACCTTTGAAGCGGTAAAGTTTCGTGCCTTCTTGCACCAGCTTGGTCGACAGGTGGCCGGGAAGCACTCCGGCGCCGACGCCCGAAAGGATGAGACGCGCCACTGACTGGACATCCATCACCGTGGTCCGCACGTTGAGGTCCAGTCGCGCGGTGCCGAAATGGTGCTTAAACCACATCCGAAGCACCGGCTCGTTTTCCTCGAAGTCGACGTACTCGAGCGACTCGAAGTAGGAGGCCGTTGCCTTGACCGGTCCAAAGCGCTTGAGCCAGCTCTCTTGCGCGCAAAGCTCCAGCACTTCGTCGTAAATTTTTTCCGTGATGATGGATGGTCCCATGCGGAAATCGTCGACAAGTGCGAAGTCCAGGGTGCCGGCCTCGAGCAGCGGCGTGAGCTCGGGCGCGAGGCCGAGACGGAGATCAAAACGCAGCAGCGGGTGTTTGCGGCAAAGCCCCGAGAGGACCGGAAGTATGACGTTGTTGCCAAACTCGTTTGGGATGCCGATCCTTACTGTCCCGGCAAGAAGCTTGGCCCCCGGACGGATGGCCTCGAGGGCGGATTCGATTGTGTTGAGGCCTGAGCGGGTGTGGCGGAAGAGCTCATGCGCGCCGGCAGTGGGGACTACTTTGCGGCCAATGCGGTCGAAGAGGGGGATGCCCAGCGAATCCTCCAGAGAGCGGATGTGCTGGCTTACGCCGGGCTGCGTGAGATGGAGCGCCTTGGCGGCTTCGGTGATGCTGGCTTGTTCGTAGACGAATTGGAAGACGCGAAGCTGATTGAGATTGATCTGGTCGATGAGGCGTAAGGGAGGGGAGGCGGTCATGGTCGGCAGGATAAGAAGAAAGCTTCCGATGAGCAACCCGAAGCTTTCTTCTTATTCTACTTGGTTGAATTACATGATGTGCATCGGGCGGATGCAGCGGACCTGCTCGACGATGCGCTGGCCGTTCACTTCGGCGACCAGTTCACCGCGCTGGAAGTTGCCATCCATGCTGTTTGGCGGTTGCACGGTCAGGTTGAGATCCTCGGAGTTGTAAAAGGTCGGGCTATTCAGGCAACGGGCGCTGGGCTGGCAGCGGTACATCGACACCGAGACGGGAGTGCTGAGGAGCTGGCGCTTGTCGGAAGCGTCTGTCCAATTCAGCTCGGCGAAATGTTCCGCGCCGTTTTCGAAGATGGTGACGCTGAATCCGCCGCGGCGCGAGGCGGTTTCAGAGGCGCAGGTGAGTACCGGGGTGGGTCGGCCATAAAGCGCATAAGCGGGAAGAGAGGCCAGGGAGAGAGCGATCATCAGGGACTGAGTCAGAATGTTTTTCATGATTGCGTGTTCCTTCTTGACCCCAGGCTAGCGGATGGAAAGTAGAAAGAATAATGATTTGATTTGATGCCTTTGCATCATAAATAATTATTTTAAAAATGAGATGCGCGTCACCGCAAGGAGCAAAGCGGCGCTGGCTGCGGCTTGGATCGGATCTAACGCGGTGTGCAGGACCCACGTGTTGATGGCGATCGCGCTCACGGGATAGACCAGCTCGGCAAAGGTGGCCACGGTCGCCGGTGTGCGGAAAAGCCCCTGATAATAAAGCACCATCCCGAGGAGCCCTGGGCCGAGGCTCATGTAGAGTAGGGCGCGACCCAGTTCCCAATGTCCGCTGTCGAGGGCTCCTTGAATGGCGCCTTCGGGAAAGGGCGAGCGGAGCAGACCGATGAGCATCGCAAGCGTCATCAGGCCAGCGACATAGCGCCAAAAGGTGACCGTGCCCGCGCTGAGGCGGCCGAGCAGCGCTTTGCCGACGACCGTGGTCACCGCCCAGAGCGCGGCGGCGGCAAGCGCGTAGGCGACGCCGCGGGAGTGGACATCGAAGCCGCCGCTGAACGCGCCGAAGTCGAGGTTCGGAAAGCTCAGGACCGCCGCCGCGGCAAGCGCGAGCGTCGCCCAGCGATAGAAACCCGCCTTGGGCTTTTCCTTGAGGAAAAGGCGCGCGAGCGCCACCACGAGGACGGGTTGCAGCTTTTGGAGCAGGATCGTGACCGAGGGATTCACGTATCGGAAGCTCGCGGTGAAGAGCAGCGACGCCAGCGCGGAGCCGCCGGAGCCGATCAACACGATGCCCGCAAACTCGATCGGACGAAGCTTAAAGATGTCTTTTCGACGCGCGACGAGCACCCAGACGGCCAGTACGAGCACGCCGACGAGATGCTCCGCGAAGACGACCCAGGTTGGCTCGATCGCCTGCAGGGCGGGGACGCGGAACGGGGCGTCCGTCGCCCAAAGCATAGCAGCAGCGGCGATCAGCAGCGGACCAAGGGCTTTAGCCGCGACCATGGGCGCTCCACCAGGAGTCGAACGTCGCCTTGGCCTGTGTGGCCATGGCTTCGCGGATCTGGTCGCGGTGCCTGAGTGCCGTGACGCCATCAAAGAGGGCGGGATCAAAGAGCGCGAAGCTCATGTTGGCAGGTTGGTAATTCTTGGGCTCGCTGCCCACGATGTGCTTGAGTAGCGAGCCGAGCGCGGTGTGCGCGGGAGGCGCCTGGTGCGCGAGTCCCCGGGCGCGCTGCTCGACAAAGATCGCGGCGAGCAAACCGCAGGCGGCGGACTCGAGGTAACCCTCTACGCCAGTGAGCTGCCCGGCGACGTAGACGCGCGGATGACCCTTGAGCGAGAGATCCGGCCGCAGGACGCGGGGACCGCAGACGTAGGTGTTGCGGTGAATCGAACCTAGGCGCAAAAACTCCGCTCGATGCAGCGCGGGGATCATGCGGAACACGCGCGACTGCTCGCCATACTTAAGCTTGGTTTGGAAGCCCACCATGTTGTAGGCCGTGCGCGCGCGGTTCTCGGGCCGCAGCTGCACGACCGCCCATGGACGGCGCCCCGTGCGGGGATCGTCGAGGCCGACGGGCTTCATCGGACCGAAGCGGAGGGAGTCCCGCCCGCCCGCGCAGATCGCCTCGATCGGCTGGCATCCAGCAAAGAATTTTTCCTTTTCGAAGGCCTTGGGGGGCACTTTTTCGGCCGCGATCAGAGCATCGATGAAAGCGTTGTACTCCTGCTCGTTCATCGGGCAGTTGAGGTAGGCCTGTTCTTCGCCCTTGTCGTAGCGATTGGCCAGGAAGGCGCGGTCCATGTCGATCGTCGCGCTGTCGATAATCGGGGCGATGGCGTCGTAAAAATAGAGATCTTCGTCGCCGGTGGCCTTGGCGAGCCAGGCGGAGAGGCCGTCGGAGGTGAGAGGACCTGTGGCGAGAAGAGTGATCTCGTCGCCGGAATCGGAGAACGGCCGGGTGACCTCGCCTGATTCAAAGCGGATGCGCGGATGAGCGCGGAGGGTCCGGGTGATGTGCTCGGAAAAGACCTCACGATCGACCGCTAGGGCTTCGCCTCCGGGGACCTGAGCAAGTTTAGCCGCATCGAGGATGAGCGAGCCCACTCGGGACATCTCAGTTTTGAGCATGCCGGGAGCGGAAACGGGCGAAAGTGATTTGAGGGAGTTGCTGCAGACCAGTTCGGCGCAGCGGTCGCTCTTATGCGCCTCGGTCATTTTCAACGGACGCATCTCATGGATCGTGACTTCGATTCCGCGTTCAGCCAGATAGTGGGCTGCCTCGCTGCCCGCCAGGCCGCCTCCCACGATATGTACGCGCTGGATAGGTAAACTCTGCCGGGATGACATGGCGCACCTTTATCATTAATCTAAGGATATGCAAGTGCGCGAGGCCATGAAGGCTTTTCTTGAGCATCTTGAGGCTCATCGCCACATGAGCTCGCATACCGTGCGCGCCTATCGGCAAGATCTCGAGCACTGGGTGAGCCATCTGGAATCAGTTCGCGGGATCCGGGACCTCGAGGCGCTTTCGACTGGGCTCGAGCCCGCTGTACTGCGTGCCTATCTCTCCGCTTTAACTGAGGGACGCGATGGTCAAACCGCGCTGGAGCGCACCTCGATCTGCCGACGGCTCTCGGCGATCCGCTCCTTTCTCAAGTACCTGCGCGCCCGTGGGCTGATCGGCCGTGACGTCGGGGTGTTGGTTCCCACCCCCCGGGTCAAGAAGAGGCTACCGCGTTTTTTGAAGGTCGAGGAGATGCTTGAGCTGATCCATGCTCCGGACCTCACCCGCGTGCTGGGCCGGCGCGATCGCGCGCTTTTCGAGCTGATGTACGGCTGCGGGCTTCGCGTGAGCGAAGCGGTAGGCCTGGACTGGCGGGATATTGAATTTGGAGAGTCTGACGAAGGTTGGGTGAGGGTCCTTGGTAAAGGCTCTAAAGAGAGGATCTTGCCGTTTGGTCCGCCGGCGCGGCAGGCGCTGGAAAATTATCGGGCGGATCGCGGCGAAGGGGCCGGAGCGGAAGCTCCAGTCTTCGTCAACTGCCATGGTTCTCGACTCAGCGCCAGGAGCGTGGCGCGGGTCTTGGCGCGTCATCTGGTGCGAGTAGCCTCGAGCAAGACGTTGTCGCCGCACGGCCTGAGACACAGTTTTGCGACGCATCTATTGGCCGCAGGGGCGGATTTGAGAACAATCCAGGAACTGCTGGGGCATTCGCGCCTGTCCACGACGCAGCGTTACACCCATGTGGATTTGGGTGCTCTTATGGACGAATATCGGGTGGCTCATCCCTTACAGAAGCGGCCTTTACAGAAACTGGATGAATGACGGGCCGCTTTGGATTGCACTCGGCAGGGGATCTGTTACAGCTTGAGACTGATCTGACACATTATGGACAAACTGGTTGACTTCATCGCCAATTTTTATGGACCGACCCCGTACTTCATCATCTTCGGGATCCTGCTGGCTTGCGGCTTGGGCCTGCCCATCCCGGAGGACATCACGCTCTTTGCGGCGGGATTGATCTCTTACTATGGCCTGACCGACATCTGGACGATGATCGCCGTCAGCATGTTTGGCGTGCTTTTCGGCGATAGTCTCATCTTCTGGCTGGGCGCCCATTATGGGCGCAAACTGACCAAAAAGTGGTTCTTCGCCCGGCTCTTGCCTGAAGAGCGCCTCGACATGGTCAGCAAGAAGCTGGCGGCAAGGGGCAACCGGCTGATCTTCGCGGCCCGTTTCATGCCAGGCTTGCGGGCACCCATCTTTTTCTCGGTAGGCATGCTCCATGTTCCCTATCGGGTTTTTCTTTTTTATGACGGCTCGGCAGCGCTTCTCAGCGTGCCGGCGATCGTAGGTGCGGTTTACTACTTCGGTGATCAGCTGGATCACGTTGTCAGAATTATTCAGCGGATCGAGCACGGAATCGTTTTTGTCATCTTCGCGGCTTTGATCTTTTTCGGTGCTAAGTGGTATCTTAAGCGTCGAAAGGCAGCCCAAGGTGAAAGTGCACAAGCTCCTCTGGATGAAGAGTGAACCTATTCGTATTTTCGGTGCGCGTCCCGTCGCGTTCACAGTAGCCCTCGCATTGGGCGCTTTCCTGACCGCGAGTATCGGCTGCACGCAATCGGAACCGGCGAAAACGGGCATTTCCGGTCTTTTGTCTCAGTCCAGTTCGGGGAAACTTGAGAAGCGGGTGAACGAAGCAGCGGACCTCTTTGAGCAAACCGCTTCCGCCAAGGAAGAGATCGCAGCACTCTGTAAGGAGCTCGCCAGCGAGATCAAGACGATGAAGTGGAGCCTGGATCCCTGCCAGGGAATCGATTGGAAAGTCGGAGCGCACTCCGTCAAGGGTCGCCCGCTGATCTATGGGGAGTTTGGTCCGCGGGACGCGATCAACACTACTTTGATCATTTCGGCCGTCCATGGAGACGAAATCACCCCGGTGTACGTGGGTTTCAAGCTGGTGCGCTGGCTGTTGGAGCACCCTGAAGAGCTCAAGGACAGCCGCGTGGTCGTGGCGCCGCTGGTGAATCCGGACGGATTCTTTGGTCGTCCTCGGACGCGGGTCAACTCGCGCGGTGTGGACGTCAACCGCAACTTTGACACGAGTGATTGGCGTCAGAAGGCGCTTCCTGCCTGGAAAAAACGCTATCTTTCAGATCCTCGGCGGTTTCCGGGCAGTGTTCCCGCCTCTGAGCCCGAGACTCTGTATCAAGTCGAGCTTCTCAAGCGTGTCCAGCCTCAAAAGGTATTGTCAGTCCACTCGCCGCTCAATTTCCTCGACTACGATGGACCGACGTCGCTTTCGCTCGCACAGTTCCCCAAGGACTATATCCAAAAGTGCGTCCAGCTTCGCAATCGGCTCAAGGCCGTCTCGGGTGGCTTCTATCCGGGCTCATTGGGCAATTACGCGGGCCGGGAGCTGGGGATTCCGACTTTGACGCTCGAGCTGCCGAGCGCCAACCCGGCCGCGGCCGAGAAGTACTGGCGCACATTCAGCCAGGGCATTCATACGATGATCCGCTTTGTCGTTCCGGCCGCGAGCGCGGGACGGGGGCTGCCCGCGAGCCGCGATTCGACCTGATGTCGTCCTGATCAAGGCACCTGGATCATTCTTGCCGTCGCCGAGCACGCTGAGAAATTCGTCGAGCTGCCGTCAAATTGCCCGGCTTTGCTGATCGTGCAGGTGATGGCCTGGCTGTAGGCTTTCGAGGTCGAAAGCTGGGAGCCGGTCAATTGACCATTTTCGACGTAGGTCCCCAACTGGCATCGATAGCTCGCAGTAGTCGCGTTCGAGATTTTCCAGGTGAGTGTCGCCTGCTTGATCACGAGCCCGTTGGCTTTTACTTGCCCGTCCGTCGCGGTCACCGAGCAAGTCGGCGGCAGCTTCTTCATTACCACCGTTGCGCCACAGAAGGGGGGCGCCAACCGTCTACCATCAAGTGCAAGTATTCTCGTCACCTGACACGAGACTGACTGATCGAAGCTCTTGCCGGAGATTAGCTCGGAGTTAGCGAGGGTTTTGTTCTCGACATAGGATCCCTGTGTGCACCTGTAATCGGCGCTTTGAGCATTGGTGATCCGCCAGTTAAGTCGGCCAGATTGAGCAACCGACCCGTCTCCATTCAAAGTCCCGTTTTGCGCCGTGATCGAACAAGTCGGCGCGACACACGCCTGCTTATTGCAAGCCATAGTGGTCGCGGGCTGACTCAATCCTGTGCAATCCTTGTTGCAAGTTTCCGAAGTGGCGGGCTTGGCTCCCTTGCAATTGCTGTCGGCAACGGTCTTTCCATCGCTACCCTTGCAGGTGACGGAGCGCGCTCGAGTGCCTTGAGTGTTGACGCAGGAATTGATGC
>CAYXVB010000083.1:1254-15336 GCA_964467785.1 uncultured Bacteriovoracaceae bacterium | reverse complement strand
CCGCGCCCCAAGGCTCTCCTCGTGGTTTCTGCCCACTGGATGACTCGCGGCACTTGGGTGACCCGAATGGACCGTCCGCGTACGATCCATGACTTTTATGGTTTTCCCCAAGCGCTTTTCGACGTGCAATACCCGGCTCCCGGCAGCCCCGAGGTCGCCGATCGTGTCCGCTCGGAGGTCAGTCAGCCTTCGATCGGAGCGGATGAGCGCGAATGGGGTCTGGACCACGGCACCTGGTCGGTGCTGAAACACATGTACCCGGCCGCCGATATCCCGACCGTTCAGCTGAGCCTCGACATGTCGCAGCCTTCCGGCTTTCATTACGAGCTCGGAACGAAGCTCCGCGCCCTACGCGATCAGGGCGTCATGATCGTCGGCAGCGGCAACATCGTCCACAACTTACGTCAGATCAATTTCAATGACGGAGTGAAGCCTTTTGACTGGGCTGTCGAATTCGATGAGTGGGTGAAGAAGAGGCTTCTCGATCGCGATCACGCCTCCTTGCGCGACCAGGCGACCACAACCGCGGCCGGCAAGCTCAGCGTGCCCACGCCGGATCATTGGTACCCGCTGCTCTATGTGCTGGGAGCCGCCGACCCCTCGGAGAATCTCCGTTTCGAGCACGAAGGGATCGACCATGGTTCGATTTCGATGCGTTGCCTGAGCCTGGGCAGAACCTGAGCCGTATTACCCCTGCTGGGCTTTCTCGCAGGATTTGCAGAGAAATACCTGTTGGCTGCCGTGCGTATGCCAGTTGCCGTCCTTGATCGGGCAGGCACGCTTGCATTGGAAACAGCGGAGCTGACCTTTACCGAGTGCGGACGGAGTCAGTTTGGGTGCATTCATTGGAAAGTCTCCTCTAGGCTTTGAGCCGCTAAGGAGGAGTGGGCATCATGCCCGCAGACTCGATAGTAGCGTGGGTAAGAAAACAGCGGCGGACAACCTCAGTTTAGCACGTCGGGGGCCCTCTGAGATATGGCAATCGAGGGCTGGGCTTGAATTCATGCCGCCCGGCGTACCTGGTCGGACGACGCCTGGGGTCCATGTTATCATCAGGCTCATGAAGATGAGCATGAGGCGCGTAAATTTTTTGGCGTGTGCGGCGACAGTCGCGATTCTCCTCGTGGCGACGCCGGAAGCGACGGCCAGCTTCGGCTCCAGGCGCGATAGCCATACCTTGGGCCTGTCGATGAGCGCTGGATTGCCGCAGCTCGTGTCCGGAGAGCTGCGGATCAGCAGTGTACCCCATTTTGACTTCGCGGCGGGGGCGGGCGGACTGCCGATCAACTCATTTCTAAACTCCGTTTATGCATTCACGCCCGTGCCGATTGACCTGCAAGCCGGTGAGACTTTTAATCTCTATCCTTCGGCGACTTACTCGCTTTCGTCCCTCTATGCCTTTGCGCGGTGGTATCCGGGGGGAGACGGTTTTTTTTTCCAGTTCTCCGCCTCGTCCGTCGTTTTCACCGGTCGGTTGAGCGGATCTTTGCGGAATGAGACCCTAGGGACCTCGACCGCGAACGCGCTCTCCGGCACGATCACTGTTTCGCAGCCGTCCGTGGTGCTCGGTCCTGGATACCAGTTTCTCATCGGTGATCACTTTCACCTGGATCTCGGCGCCGGGCTGGGAATGTTGCTTCCGGCGACATCGTCAACTAGTCTCGGCGGGAGTATCTCGAGTTTCGTCGCGCTGAATGCCGCCGCCAGCGCTAATTATGAAAGTGCCAAAACTAACCTCGCCAATTCAGTCAACGCCGCGATGGCGTCCTATCAAGCTGCAGTTAAGTTCTATCCCTCGCTCTTTTTGACTCTCGGCTACCTTTTTTGACCACACCCCCTCAGGAAGCATCTAATTATTTTGTAGCGCGGTTTCAAGGAGTTGAGCGGGCCTTCAGGAGTCGAATTTTCATTAAGTTTTCATTGACCGTGTTTCGGGCATTGCTTCCTGCAATCCGGGCTGATACGAGTTTGGCGACTGACTCAGTATATGCCGGGAATAAGGCCCGGCGTTTCTACCAGGCACCAATGGAAATGCCTGACTACGGGGGCGATATGAAAAAGTGGATTCAGGGTTTCTTTGGGTTTTTGTTCACGGTGGTGGCATTTGCCCCCACGGCTCAGGCGGGTCGCGATTGCCTGCCGTTTTTTGATTCCAACAATACTCAGGTCGCCACAAACGTGGCCCAGCCCAACGGCACTTTGGCGCCGGGTCGCGCGGATATCACTCCTGCACCGATCTCGGTTTCGGCCTTTGACGAAATGGTGCTGCAAGCCTGCGGCGAGTTTGGAAGCCAGCTCGATCAGGCGGTTGTTCGTCCCCTCATCGATCGCATGAATCCCGAGCTTATTAAACAGCTCCTACGCGAGTTTCCCAAGGTTCCCGAAGGTGAGATGCGCGACATGATTTTCCGTTCCTGGACTCGCGCCAACGGCTTCGAGCATGTCTTCTGCGGCCAGCCTCGCATGGACAAGATCGGTGGCCTCCACCTCGCGGCACGCTATCAGGAGCTGCAGAAAAAGGGTCAACTCTGCCGTTTGGAAAACAACGTCCCGAACGAGGAAGTCCTCCCCGGAAATGTGTACACAGTGGGCGCGGGCGTCCCGGGCGGCGTGAACGACCTCAAGAAGGGCTTTTCCATCCAGCAGTCCGCGGAAGATATCGTCTTCCAGGGCGCGCGCACTTTTCTGCGCAACTGTGCGGCTCCCGCCAAGGACCGCCGCGTCTGCATCAGTCGCAGTCTGAGGAATCCGTCCTTCGGCAGTCTCTTTGTCTGTGCGCCGGGCAAGGGGATCATTACGTTCTATCCCCTCGCGTCGGTGTCTCGTGGCACTCCGGATTGTATCTGATCGCGGTTTAGAATAAGGCTCGAATTCAGGCCCTCCGTACGCTTTCCGGAGGGCCTTTTTAGTTTCGGCTCAGAGCTTGCCCCAGCGCACGATGTTGGCCGCCCAAGCATAACCGATGCCAGCGGCGATCATGCACACATGGGTGCCTTCTTTGATCTTGCCGCTTTGGAGCCCCAGGTCGAGCGAAAGGATCTGATCGATCTGGCCGATGTGGCCGTAGTCACGTAGGTAGGTGGTTTGATTTTCGTTCAGGCCCAACGACTTCAACATCTCGACATGCATCGAGTATTTGAAGTGGAGGACCGAGAGGTAGCCGATGTCCTTGCGTTCGATCTGCGACTTGGTCAGCGCCTTGTCGATGCAGCGGTACCAATTGGGCATCGACACTTCGTTGAGGCGGTTTTTCATGTGCTCGGCCTGCATGAGGTCCAGCGACTTGTAGGCCGTGTCGAGATTCGAGGCCGAGACCGGTTCGACGATGCCGCCGATGCGGCAGCCCGCGTCCCAGGCTAGCGAGCCGTCGGACATCAGGCCCGTGCCGAGGAGGATGTTCTGTTTTGCGTTTTTCTCTAGAATTACGGCGCAGGCGCCGGCACCGAGATTATACATCATCGACATGCGCGGGTTGGCGTAGTCGACGAAGTCGCCGTTGCGATAGCCCCCGACGATCATCACCGAGTGGATGTCCTCGTCGGCGATGAGCATGTCCTTGGCGATTTTCATCGCGGCCACCATCGAGCAGCAGCGCTGTTGGAGGTCCAGGGCAAAGGCGTTCGTGGCGCCGATCTTTTCTTGGATGTAGATTCCGGAAGTCGTGAGGGGGTATTCTTTCCATTCTTCGCCGATGCAGAGGATGGCGTCGATTTTCTTGGGGTCGTAGTCAAAGCGTTTGAGCGCGTCCAGGCCTGCGCGTGCACCCATGGCCTGGGTTCCGTCGTCCTTGCCGGGGATCGGCTTTTGATCAAAGCCGAGCTTTTCGCGCACGGCGGCTTCGGTCCAATTGCCCTGGGTAAGGTCGGCGACCTCTTTGGCGGTCATTCGGAATTCCGGGAGGTAAAGGCCATAGGCCGCAATACCAACGAGTGGGGCTTTGTAAGTCTGCATCATATTCGCCATGGGGATCTCCTCACGTCGGGGGCGTCAAATGCTCAGCCTCCGGTAGTGGTTGTCTGACTTTTTTTGCAAACGCATAATAGATCCGCTCACTCTTTCTGTAAAGCGTCCAGATGGTCTGGCCTGGGTTGCTAGTCGCAAGAAAACAAAGTAGTTTGAGCATCCTATGCAGATCGAATCCAAACGCCGCAGCATCATCGAGCCTTTCAAAATTAAGATGGTTGAGCCGCTTCCGATGCTCACTCGCGCCGAGCGTGAGCGCATCCTGCAGGAGGCCGGATATAACCTGTTCCTGGTTCACGCGCGGCATGTGACTTTCGATTTCCTGACCGACAGTGGAACTTCCGCGATGAGCGCCGCACAGTGGGGCGCAATGATGATCGCCGACGAGAGCTACGCAGGTTCACGAAGCTTTGAGCGCTTCGAAGCGGTGGTCCGTGACATCACTGGCTATCGCAACGTGATCCCGACTCACCAGGGGCGCGCGGCCGAACGCCTGCTTTTCGGTGCGATGGTCAAACCGGGTATGAAGATCCCGTCCAACAACCATTTTGATACGACTCGCGCCAATATCGAGCAGCTGGGTGGCGAGGCGGTCGATTTAGTCATCGCCGAAGGCAAGGATCCGGCGAGCACGCACCCGTTCAAGGGCAATGTCGATCTCGCGCGCCTTGAGGCGTTTTGTTCCGAAAATCGCGGTAAAATTCCGCTGGGAATGTTGACGATCACCAATAACACCGGTGGCGGTCAGCCAGTGTCGCTCGAGAACATCCGCGGCGCGTCGGCGATCTACCGCAAGTACGGCATCCCGTTCATTCTCGATGTTTGCCGCTTTGCCGAGAACAGCTTCTTCATCAAGTTGCGCGAGAAAGGGCAGGGGGCACGCCCCGTTCGCGATATCGCCCAGGAAACGTTCTCTTTGGCCGATGGATGCATGATGAGCGCCAAAAAGGACGGACTCTCCAATATCGGCGGGTTCATCGCTCTCAAGGGCGACGACTGGGTGCCCGCGCTCCGCAGCGCCCTGATCCTGACCGAGGGTTTTCCGACCTACGGCGGGCTCGCCGCGCGCGACCTCGAAGCTCTGGCCGTCGGGCTAAACGAAGCGCTCGACGAGCGTTATCTCGAATACCGGCTCGCGACCTGCCAGTATATGGCGTTCGGCCTCAACAAGCTGGGCATCCCGACGATGCAGCCACCGGGCGGACACGCCGTTTATATCGACGCCAAGACGCTTCTGCCGCATATTCCGCCCTCGGAGTTTCCGGGGCAGTCCCTGGTCTGTGAGATGTACCTCTCCGAAGGCGTCCGTGCCTGCGAGATCGGCTCGGTGATGTTCGGCAAGAATGCCTCGATGGAGCTCGTGCGGCTTGCGTTTCCGAGGCGCGTCTACACTCAAAGCCATTTCGATTACATTCTCGAAGGCTTTGCCGAGCTCGCGGCGCGGCGCCAACAGCTCAAAGGAATGCGGATGGTTCACGAACCGCCGTTCCTCCGGCACTTCACCGCGCGGTTCGAACCGATCCGCTGAGAAGGGCCGCGGCTTACTTCCGCGAGTGCGAGATCAGCAGATCCACGATCTCGGCCAGGGGCTGAGAGACCTTTGAAGACTGAACGGCGCCCGAGCGGATGCCCGGGGGGACGGCGCCATTGCCGTCCCAGGTGCCGTAGTCGACGCCCATCAAGCGGTCGCCGATGGCAAAAGCTTTCCATCCGGAGAGTGGCGCCCAAATGAAGTCGGGGTGATCCAGACGATTGGGATTCCGGTTTTCGTTGCTGTCGCCGACGCGGGTCGGATCCGGGCGACCGTTGATCCGCCATTCGCCGCCGATCACGTTGTCGTTGGCATCCAGCTCGAGATCGTAAGTGTAGGTTTCCTCGCCCGCGCGGTCGTCTTCGGAAGTGAATTTCTCCCGGACCTCGGCATCGATGTTGTTGAGGAAGTTGGCGGTCATCTCGACGCCGATGATGTACTTCGTGCCCGGCGCGCGGAACTTACTGAAGTCGCTCACCTTGTCGACGGGGGTTTTGGCGCGCTCGAGACTGCCATAATCGCCGGTCAGGACGTTGAAATATGAGTAATTGTAGCTCTTGATGGGGTGGTTCCACACGCTGTCGGCTGTGCGGGTATCGGCGATGAAGCCTTCTTTGTCGATGCCCACCCGGTTGAGTACTGCGAGATGCCACACACCCGGATTGACGTCGTTGCAAGCGGGGTTCTTGGCGCGGCCGGTCCACAGGTCGCGGGAGATCGTGCCGGTATTGCAACGGTAGCCGGAATGGCGAATCACTGGCTTGGCGTCCGGGCCATTGCCGTCGAGCGCGCCGTTGATATAGGAGCGCGCCCAGAGTTGCGAGGCCAGGGCTTGCACGTCGGTCGGGTAGAACTTGATGCGTTGCCCGCGTGTATTGGTCAGGACAAAAGAATGCAGCGGGCGATCCAGATTGAGAGCGGCGACCGCCCAGCCGTTGCAGATGCCTTGCCAGAACGGCGTGACCGCCGCTCTCTTGGGTTCATAGAGCATGTTGCCGTTCTTGTCGTAAATGAACTGGCCACTCGCCGTAAACTTGGGCTTGTTGTGATGGAGGAAGTCGACGCCTTCCCAGACCGTGCGCGAAAGCGTGAAATTGCTATCGCCGACCAGGAGGTCGTACTTTTCGGCAGGGGACATCATTTCGATCTGCTCATCGGTGAGTGCGGCCGTGTTGTCCCAAAGCACGGCATGCTTACTATAAAAGAGCTCCATGTTACCGGTCACACGGAGATTGCCGAAAGGCAGGAACATGCCCATCGCGCTGGAGTCGGCGTAGGGAGCTGCGATTCCGCCTTGGATGTCGTTCCAGTAACTGTCGGACCAGACGTCCTGATTGATCTGTCCGATCATCAGGCGTCCCATCTTTTCGATTTCTTGGAGGTTGGTGACGACGTTGTCGCGGCCCATGAAGTAGGCGATCTCGGAACGAACCGAGCTGGGCACGGTGGAGAGGTCCGCGTTGATCTTCAGTGGTTCTTGGGCTCGCGCGCTTGCGCTTCCCGCGAGGATCCCGGCCAGAAGAAGGTGCCCAAGAACTTGATTGCTGCGTCCCATTCAAACCTCTTGACGGTCATTAAGACATTCTAAAAAGACCTGTCACTGCTATCAGAGGTAACGCTAGGCGTCAAGATTTCAGTCTGAGAAGACTATGCAAGCGCTCTGGCAAGGTTCAGTACTGATCGAATGGGGTAGTCTTCCCGTTCGGGTCAAAGGTAAAAACTGTGTATTTTTCAGTGATTGGCCCCTCCATGCCAGGCGACCCGTGGGGCATACCGGGGACCGTTAGACCGACAATTCCCTGGGGACGTGTTTTCAGGAGTTTGCGGATGGAGGCAGCTGGAACGTGGCCTTCGATCACATAGCCGTCGATTACGGCCGTGTGACAAGAGGATAGTTCGGGCCGGACGTGGTTTTGGGCTTTGATGGTCTGGAGTTGATCCGTCTTTTGGGATTTCACAGCAAAGCCGTTGGCTTTGAGGTGATCTTCCCATTTCGTGCAGCACCCGCAGGTCGGGCTCTTGTAAACTTGGATCGATGTCGCACGGCCCGAAGGCTTCGACTTCGCGACTCCGGCAGTTGAGATTTCCGCTTCAGCGGATCGGGCCGGAGTGCTCCAGGCAATGCACGAGGTTAGGGCTGCGATCAGCACGGATAACTTCGCGGCAGTCCAATGGGTAGGGGGCGTGGGAGCAATGTGACGGTTTTGGGTCGGCACGATCATCCTAAAGCCCTCTGAAACGGACTCTAGAAAAAACTTTCACGTAAATCCACCACCAATTGGAGATCCCCACTCTCATGGCGTCGATCCGAACGAGTCATGAGTCGATTTGTCCGAAACGGGGCAGACTGGCAAGTCCGATCGCGTACCGCGGTTGCAAAAAGGCGCGCATTCCTTGTGGAATTTATTTCGAGCTATTGGCATAGGCCATGCTACTGAATCGAGCGGGGGTGGAACATGGTCCTGGTTTCGATGCATGATGAGCCTCGTTTCCATCAAGACAACCGCAAGACGGGCCACCTGGGAAGTTCCGTGCAGAGTCTGCAGCCGGAATACTTGGCCGAAGATACATCGCTTGAGAAAGCGGCAAACCGGATGTTGAACGAGCGCTTGCCGTATCTCCTGGTCGTGAACGCACAGGGCGGCGTGATAGGCGAGCTATCCCGGGACGACCTGCTGCGCTATCTGCTGGTTTCGCTGCGCAAGAATCCGGACGCCTATACGGATTCGCTCAAGAAGGTGCTGATGGTCTGCGCTCCGCCGACCCTATCGACAACGCTGAATCAATGAAGACAGCGCTGCGCTTGCCCCTCGGCGCGATTTTGAGTCTCAGGCTGGGAACGTGATCGTGCTCCAAGCGATCGGCGAGGGGAGACCCGACAAGTGACCCAATTTCCGGCGGGGAGCGCCTCGAGCCGCGAAGTGTTCAAGAATGCCGCACGAGTCGTCGTCGGTTGAGTGCTGATCAAGGCTTAAGTTTGCAGATCTTTGCTTCGGGCTGGCTTTGGCAGACGGCTTCCTTGAGCTCCGCGTTCTCGGCCTGAAGCTCCTTGAGCATTTTCTGCTGCTCTTTGATGGCTTCGACCAGGACCGCGGAGATATTGCCGTAAGCCACGGTCTTGTATCCGTCTACGGTGGAACTGACCGCTTCGGGCAGGATCTTTTCGATTTCCTGAGCTTTGAAGCCGACCTGCCTCGATGGAGACTTGGCGCCATCTTTCCATTTGAAAAACACTCCGGTCATTTTCAGGATCTTATCGAGCGCCCCGGTAATGGGTTCAAAATCCTTTTTGAGTCGCTCGTCGGAGGATGCGGTGATCGTGCCCGTGGCCGTGATATTGCCGGACACGCGGACATTGCCGTTTACGTCGAGCGGGTAGGCTGGAGATGTGGTCCTGATGCCTACGCTTCTGCCACTTGTCGGAACCAGTAATACGTCTCCCGTCCGGGTGATTGAAAAGGCCATCATATCGCCCATGACGTGGTTAGTTGCTCTTTGAATCCCGAAGGATCCGGAACCGCCGGGATTTGTGGTGCCATTACCCGAGGAAATCAACTCCCAACCAATGCCAGCGCCATTGTTGTTGTCGATGATCGCCCAAGTATCCGTCGCACTGCCGGTCAGGCGCAATGTCGCCGCGTTCGCGGTGCCGGAATCCGCCTCGAGTCGGGAGGTCGGATTATTCGTTCCAACTCCTAAATTTCCATTGGCGTCGATACGCATGCGCTCGATGAAATTGGCATATGTCGCATCCGCGCTCCAGAAGCTGATCGAGCGGGGCGGCGTTCCCCAGTTGCCGATGAACCAGTCGTCGTTGGCCGGGGTTCCAAGCGCAGTTCCTTGAGCTTTTGCGACCATTCCTCGAAATGGATTTGGGCTGGGATTATTTGTTTTGAAGGCCAAGAAACTACCGCCGTTGGGCTTGGTGTTTTCGATCCCGATCGCAACACCGCTGGGCGCAGTGCTAAAGCCTTGGACGTGCAGGTTGACTGCGGGGTTTACGATGGTTCCGAGTCCGACGGATCCGGTTTTGAGAGCCGTTATTCCGGGGATCCAATTGGTTCCGTCCCAATAAGACGCGATCAGGCTATTGGCGGGACTGGAGCCGGCTACTGAATAAGCATTGCCTTTTGCAGCGATGGACCAGCCTAAGCTCGGAGCGGTTTCCAGGCCGCTTCCGCCGTCCTTGGTCATCAAGTTGATCTGCGATTGCTGGGTAGCGGCGGTTCCCGGTGTGCGGATATAAAAGTTAGTGGCACCGGCGGAACCGGCGACGTCCAGTTGGCTGTACACTACCCCCATGGTTCCCACGCCGACCTTGCCACCGCTGTATTCGATGTCCCAGTTGGTACCTGGGATCCGAGTCCAGATATTGTCCGTCATCTTGGCCAGGGCGACACAGGCGATGATCTGATTGGAGGCGTTGCGGGTCAGTGCCATCGGGATCGATCGAACCTTACTGGGGGTGCCATAGGATTCGCCGGTCTTGTCGTAACTGATCTTGAGTACGGGCGTGTTGCCGATGCTCGGATCGGGCTCAAGGCTCATCGCCGTGATCTTCACGCTCATGGCTTCGTAGATGTAAGAGCTGCCCGAGGTATAGACCTGATAGACGGACGCAGGGGGGGTGTTGGCGTTTTTGATGGTTGTGATCGAGACGGCAGTCGAACCGTTGTAGGTCAGCGTCCCAAAGGTATTGAGACAGGCGTCGACGCTTCCCAGGAGACCCCGGATCTCTTCGGTCAGGTTGGAGACCGCCGTGTCCTTTTCGACGGTCTTTTGACCCTTCATCGAAAATTGGATGAGGGAGCTCATACCGAGGGCAAAGACCCCGAACAAGGCGAACGCCACCATGACCTCAACTAAGGTAAAACCCCTCGTGGCTGACTTCCGCATTGCGACGTGCCTTTCAATGGATGAGATGGACTATTGTTAAATTTTATTCTCTCTACTAATAAGTGCAAGAGTTGCGGACGAATGACGTCAGATTGTTATGGTTTCGTAAAAATAGTTACTTTTAATTGATGATTATCGGTTTTCGTTAGGTTTAGAGGTTTTCTTAGAAGAGGGAATTTCACCAAAATCGGTGTCTTCAAATTAGAATAAATTAATTAGGTCATGACTTAGCCCTGTCGCCTCAGGATTGAGTCGAGTTTGCGCTGGCTTGACATCCAGGCCGGAAGAGGTCAGCCTGATCATTGAATCTTCAAGTCAATTTGTCGGGCGCTGAGTCCATGAGAAGTGTCGTGAAAACATGCGGATAGGGGCTTTTTTCGCGGCGGGAATCGTCGCCTTCATTTTTGAACTGGGCTGGGCAGCCGTGGGGCCCGCTCCGTTTGTGGCGCCGGATTGCCCGACTTACTCGGGTGGCTGCCTGACTTGCGCGAATTCCTGGAGCTGTTCGCAAGCAACTTGTGGCGGGACTTGTACTTACTATACTTGCGCGAGCCCCAATTCACCGGCGGCTGTTCCGTTCAACGTCCTTCCGTCCACTTATTATTACACTACGCCGGCTTGCACGTCGCGATTGGGTTCGCAGGTCATCAACCAATTGCCGGTCCCCGCCAGTGCGCTTGTTTCGACTCCAGTGAACACGATTCCCGCTAGCTTGAATCTCAATAGCTGGGCTTGCGTGCCTCACACGATCACGAACCCGTATGGTTCCTATTCCTATACGTATAGCGCGTGTTCTCCCACTTGTGCCACCGGCTGCTACGACTCAGTGACCTCAACGACATGTTCGAATAATTTCCCAGTCGCCAATTGTTGTTTTGGCCCGCCGCCTAGTCCAACTTACCGTCCGGCAACGGGGATCATGCTTTGCGGCAACTATTGGTACATCTCAAGTTGGACATGGGTGTATAATTCCTTAACGAATACTTGGACCGCGTATCCAAATTATTCGTATCAGCCGCCGTATTGCTGTAGTTAAAAATCAAGGACGGTTCTGCGGAGGAGCGTCATCGACTGGGGGACGGGTAAAGGTAAACTGCTTGTCGTCGATGGAGTGCCCCAGGCGGATTTCGGAAAACTCAAACGTCGCATGATTGCCGTTCTTGTTGACGATTTTAACCCGTTCAATGTGGTGTGATTTCGGGTCGATGTCGACCTCATAGAGCTGGATCGTGGCTTCAGGCCGCGGGCTAGGCGTCAGAATGAAGTGTGTAGCGGTCGCCTCGGTGACCTTGACGGATGAAAGGGCTGAGAAGGCGCCTCTCATGATGGCGTTGTTTGCGTGCGCCTCTTCGTCGTTAAGGTCGGCGGCGCTCTTTTCCTGGTATTCGCCCCCGTAGACGCCCTTTTTGGATTCGACGTAAATCCAGAGCTTCTTTCCGTCGCTAACCGTCACACTTGGAGTGGGTTTTTCGATTTCCCAGCGAAAATGATTGGGAAAGCGATAGTGCAGAGTTCCAGTCAAGGTCGAAGTACTGGCGAACTTGGCCTTGTTTTCGTTGCGCATTTTCTTTTGGCTCTCGTGGAACTCCTGAGGGATTGGGGGCAGCGAAGCCAGGAAGTTCAATTGCGTGAACCGGGCCGAAAGCGTACCTGCTTTCGAATAGAGTTTTTCCGTCTCGATGAGCGCGGCGGGCAGCGTTTTGGCGACTGGCTGCGCGCTTGAGTCAGCAGCCTGCGCGAGATTCGAATAGTGAGTGATTCCGGTCAAGATCAGGACAACGCTGGAAAGTTTGAACATGAATTTCGCCTTTCTTTGCGATCAGCTTTGAAGTTTACCATCAGTCAATAGGCCCGAAGAAGTCAAATGGCGCGCACTTTTTTGACGAGCTGATGGTCCGGACTGGCGCCCGACTTCGATATCCCTTAGTTTAATTTCAATGAATCGCTCATCGGATGGAAAGAGCCCGGACTTCCAGTCCCTGGAGACCCTTGCGACGGTTTCCTTTGTCCTTCTTCTTATCAGCCTTTGGACCCGCAATGCCGCGTGGCTTGCCGCCGCGGCGACGCTGCTGGGAATCGCATTGTTCATCCGACCCCTGGCCGCTCGTCTCGCAAAAGGTTGGCTGGCGTTCGGCGCGGCGCTGGGCCGGATCAACACCGCCGTGATCCTAACTGTCATCTTCGTGCTGGTGCTCACACCGATCGCCTGGGTGCAGCGCCGATTCAAAGGCGATTTCCTCGGGCTCAAGCGCAAGGTCGGCGGTGCGCGCGTCTCTTATTGGGTGCGTCGTGAGCATCTGTACGCGGCCAAAGACTTCGAGAACCTCTGGTGACCGAACTATGTTGATTCTCGGGATTTCGGCCTATTACCATGACTCGGCCGCCGCCATCCTCCGTGACGGAAGGATCGTCGCGGCCGCCCAAGAAGAGCGTTTCACCCGCAAAAAGCATGACCCGGGCTTTCCGGTCCACGCAGCGCGCTTTTGCCTCGAGCAGGCCGGTGCGACCCTGGGCGAAGTGGATGCGGTGGTCTTTTACGACAAGCCCTTTTTGAAGTTCGAGCGCCTTCTTGAGACCTACCATGCCTACGCGCCCCGGGGTTTGCGCTCGTTTTGCTCCGCAATGCCAGTCTGGATCAAGGAAAAGCTCTCGCTCCGCGCGCTGCTCATCCATGAACTGAATCGGATCGAAAAAGGGGCGATCGGGCGCGACAAACTGCTCTTTTCCGAACATCACCTTTCTCACGCTGCGAGCGCTTTTTACGCGTCGCCGTTTTCCGACGCCGCGGTCCTGACCATCGACGGAGTCGGCGAATGGGCCACCGCATCCATCTTTCATGGACAAGGGGCCTCGCTCAAGGTTTTGAGCGAGCTTCGCTTTCCACACTCCCTCGGACTTCTCTACTCGTCGTTCACCCAGTTTCTGGGCTTCAAGGTCAACTCTGGCGAGTACAAGCTCATGGGGCTTGCGCCTTACGGAAATCCGGAGTCGGCGGATTTCGCGCGTTTCAAAAAGATCATCCTCGAAGAAGTCTGCGAGGTCGCCGAGGACGGTTCGGTTTGGTTGAACCAGGAGCTTTTCGAGTATTCCACGGGACTCCAGATGGTGAACCAGGCGAAGTGGGAGAGGCTATTTGGAATGTCGGCGCGACAGCCCGAGTCTGAATTCACATCAGCCCAAGCGGATCTGGCGCTTGCGATCCAGGACGTCACGGAGCTTGCCGTTCTCCGCATGGCCAAGGAGGCTAGACGCCTCTCGGGTTCCGCAAACCTCTGCCTTGCAGGAGGGGTCGCTCTCAACTGCGTGGCGAACGGAAAACTGCTCGGAAGCGGGATCTTTGAGCGGATCTGGATCCAGCCCGCTGCGGGAGATGCGGGGGGCGCGCTCGGCGCCGCGCTCGCCGCTCATCACATTTATTTTGGCCAATCGCGCCAGCCGCTTGCGGACCATGAGCTGGACGCGATGCAAGGCTCCTTTCTCGGCCCGGAGTACGGAGACATGGACATCGAGCGGATGGCCCGATTCCATAGAGCGACTTACACGCGCCTGGAGCGCTTCGAGGAAGTCGCCGACCGTGTGGCCGAGGGCGCAGGCACCGCCTTTGACGTTGACTCGTGACTCGTCGAGGCCGAACTCGCGTATCGCCGCCAAGGTCTGCGCGGCGAATGCCTCGTTGATCTCGAAGAGATCGA
>CAYXVB010000083.1:0-1244 GCA_964467785.1 uncultured Bacteriovoracaceae bacterium | reverse complement strand
GGAATCGAAGCATTCTGGCGGACGCGCGCGATGCCGGGATGCAGAAAAAGCTGAATCTCAAGATTAAGTACCGCGAGAGCTTCCGCCCATTCGCGCCATCGGTGCTCGCCGAGGCGGCCGCCGATTACTTCGAGTTAAGCACGTATTCGCCCTACATGCTTTCGGTCGCGTTCGTGAACCGAAAGCTTCGCAGGGACCTGCCCTTGGATTATTCCGGGATGGAGCCTCGGCAAAAGTTGGCCTTCGAGCGCTCGACGCTGCCCTCGGTGACGCATCTGGATTTCACGGCGCGGGTACAGACGGTCCACGGCAGTACCAACCCTCGTTTCGCGGAACTGCTCAAGGCCTTTCAAAAGCGCACGAATGTCCCAGTCCTGATCAACACCAGCTTTAACGTGCGGGGCGAGCCCATCGTACTTACGCCTGATGACGCTTACCGCTGCTTTATGCGCACTGAGATGGACTATCTCGTATTGGGTAACTACCTTTTCGACAAGGCGCTTCAGCCTGCCTGGAAGGAGTCCGGCGATTGGCAGGCGCAATTCGGCTTGGATTGAGGCGAAGGGAGAATACTATGGGAACGCTCACGGAACTAGTTCGGTTCGCCATGCAAAGGAAGAAGCTTTTTCTCGTGCCGCTTTTCGTCGTTCTGGCGCTTTTCGGCTTGCTGATGACCTTCGCGGGCGGCTCGGCAGTCGCGCCGTTCATCTATACTTTGTTCTGAGCAGGTGCGTTTTTCCCGGGCATGCTTGATTTTCAAGAATAGCACTCACCGAACATCTGATTGAGCTGGAAGAACATAGAGCTCTGCTTGGAAATGATGAAACATGGAGTACTGGCCAAGCCAACGCGCCGGGGAAATGACGGCAACAGTTCCAGGTCCGGAGGCAAAGCGCGTTCAGGAGCGTGAGGGCTCGCGGAGTTCGCCCACGCAGGTCAGAAAGGCCTTGAGTTTAGGCGCGACGAATCGCTGGGCGGGGTAGACGAGGTAGAAGGGCTCGCTTCCCGATGACCAATCCGGAAGCACGCGGACCAGCTTATCGGCATAGGCGCCCTGCTTAGCCACGAAAGTTGGAAGAAGGGCGATTCCGACCGAGCGGGCCGCAAGGCTGGCGAGGACGGAGAGGTTGCTTGCGGTGACCCGATTCGGAACAGCGATGGTGAGCCGAGACTTTCCGCTCACCAACTCCCATTCGGAGCCTTCGCTATGGCCTGAGAAGACGAGGCAGGAATGTCGGGCAAGG
>CAYXVB010000082.1:13442-15420 GCA_964467785.1 uncultured Bacteriovoracaceae bacterium | reverse complement strand
GGTTCTTCTCGCTTCAGGGTAGGCGTATGCCCATTGACGCGCCGTTTAGTCGCATCGACGAAGCTCAGCGTCAAAGCTGAGGAACGGGTCGGCTCCTTTCTGATTCGATGTCCCGTAACTGGCCAGTAACCGAAAGGTTGCCTGGCCAGAGTCTCGAAAGAACGGCCTCCGCCAAACGTTTGCCCAAGAGATCGAAAGCATCGGGTCCAGCGGCGGGACGTCCAGAGCCTTCCAAGAGATAATCCACCGGCGCGTCCAAACCGCAGGGGCGCAGACCGATAAAGCTTGTCGCGGCCCGCAGGGCGTTGACGGCCATGCCATGGAGAAGCACGCCCTGCTCGACATGCACCCCGACCGCGGCGAACTTGCCACGCGAGGTCCAGACTCCCGTTTCAGCCCCTTCGCGGATCTGAGCCGTGGGATCGTAAAATCGGCCGACCTCGAGGGCCGCATCGAGCAGTGCTTCGACCGTTTTACGCACTCCACGCGAGTCGCCCGAGAGCGCCTCCAGTCGATCGACCGGAAAGAGAACCCACTGGCCGGGACCATGCCAGGTGTCGAAGCCACCGCGATCGGTCGGATACACTTCGATGCCTAGATGGGCGAGCTCGGGCTCGGGCAGAAGCAGCGGAGTCGTGCTCGGGGCGCGGCGTCCGCGGGTGATGACGGGCAGTACTTCTGTCAGCAAGAGTCTGCCAGGCGCGCCGCCGCGCACGGCTTGCGCGATCTCGCGCTGACGCCGATCGAGCTCGGCATAGCGGAGGCCGCGGCGGACTTCTACGGTGATCGAGGATGAGCTCATGACCGCAGGGTCATCCCATTTTCGGTCATTTTCGGCAATCGCAGTCCACTTCAGGACGCTCGGCGCGACCGCTGAGGTCCGTGATCGCGCAGCCCAGGTTGGCTTCAGGGCTGATCCATTGGAGTTCGCTCAAACGGCCGTTGGTCACTTTCCAGGCCACGCGTCCGGCCCGCTCCCCGCTCGTGCGGGAGGCGATCCAAGAGGATTCGGAAAAAACGAGGCGACCCTGGCCAACGAGCGCGCGCACGGCATCGGGAGAAGGGTTGATCAGGTCGGAGTCGCGATTGGGCGCAGGGTCCGTGGCCGCGTCTTCGTCGTCGTTGGGTGAGGGCGAGTCGGGCGCCGTGTCGCTGCCGGGCCCCGATAGCGGGATAGGCAACCCTTCTTCGTCCACCGCGTACTGGCGGAGTCGTTCCCGGGGTGAGCCGTCGGGGCTCGAATCTGAGATCACCTGAATGCGGCGTTCTTCGCCCGAGGGGAGGATGATGTGGTAGTTTTCGTACTGTTTTTCAGCCGAAAGCGGCGCGGCATTGGGTCCGCCCTCTTGATTGGCGCGCGATTGGACCGCCGAAAGCAGCGGATCGAGCGAACCACCGAGCGAGGCGCCGAGCCCGTCGCCGCCGGCGCATCGGCGGATTTCCTCCACGGCATGGGCCGTGAGCGTGGCGCGTGGCCGGGGCGAGGAGGAGTCGCCGCCGTTGACGGCCGGGAGGCTTCCGCGGATCGCAAAGCCACCGGTGACCTGAAAGGCGGCGCTGTCGTCGGGCGACTGAGTTCCTTCGATATTCGCCCTGCCGGCGGAATCGCCGGAGTCGCCGCCTTCAGAGGATACCCCCGGGCTCGGAGACGGACCCGGCTCACCGCGGTTTCCGAAGAGCCAGAATCCACCGATCAGCGCCAAGCTCACTGCCAGCGCCAGGGCAAAGGAGCGACCCGAAAGCGGCTTACTCATACTTTGGGCACTTCTTGGCCCGAGCGCTCGGACCCTTGAGGTCGCCCCAACGCATTTCGAGCGGGTCGTAGGGGCTATTGGAGAGCATCAGACCCATGGAGCGCATGCGGATCTCGCGCAGCGTGAGCGTGCGATTCGGGGAGATCTGTACGGGGCAGGTGTGGGCTTCGGGCGCATCTTGGGGGCGAGCGCCCGTACGTTCATCGGCACGGTCAACTTTATTG
>CAYXVB010000082.1:0-13432 GCA_964467785.1 uncultured Bacteriovoracaceae bacterium | reverse complement strand
AACTTCGTTATGCACTTCTTGAATACGAGCATCGGCACGGTCAATTTTGTCGTTGGAGACCACGTCTTTGACTTGGCGAACGAGCTCTTCGGGCAGGCGTGCAAACTCGGCGGGTTGCGCTTGAAGAGACTGGTAAGTTTCGACCAGGTCCTCAAAGGAGTTGCGCAGGCGCATGTCGCGGTTGGGCGTGGAGAGGTCGTCGTATTTCACGGCGCTCATGCACGAGGCCTCGGGGATGGTCTTGAGGTAATCCAGCGCGTCCTTGACCGCTGGACCGCGCTCGCGCGCATTGGTGCAAGCGTTTTCGAGCGCCCGCTTGAGAGCGCTTTCGCCGCTTTCCTGCACGAGGGCAAGCTTCTTCTTTACCGTCTCGCGCCAGGTGGCGTAAGGGATCTTATACTGCTCGTCGGAGGCGCCTTGTGCCTGCCACTCGGGCTTTCCTAAGTCCTCGATGCGGCGGAAGTTGCGGAAACCCGCATGGGTCGCGGGATCGAGCTTGCCCTTGAAGGTAAACTCCATCGAGGGCTGGTCGATGCGCACGAGCATGAGGTTCTTGGCCGGGCGCGAAGAATAGATCAGGTGCGGAATCCCCGTGGGCAACATCTGCTTGATGGTCCAGGAATGATGGGAAGCGCGATCGGTGAGCAGGAGGCTTCCGGAGTTGACTGCTTCGAGGTTGATCGCCGTCGGGTAGGTATCAGCAGGAAGCGATTTCGTGCTGGAGATGGCAAAGAGGTAAGACAGGAACGCCCGCGCGCGCTTGCCTTCATCCTCGATCATGTCAAAGCGGGACATTGCGTTGCTGATCAGCGTTTTGCCGCCGGTCGGGTCGACCATCGCGAAGGGAAGCTTGTTGAGGTACGAGTAAATCATGCGCATGGAATAAACCACGTCGGCGCAGTCGAGCTTGAGCCCCGCAAACGGCGTGTCGGTACGGGTAAAGTATTTTTCGTCCCATTCCTTTTTGATCCATTCGCGGTACTTCTGCTCCCACTCGGGGGACCACTGGTTTTGAGCCTTCCAGACGGCGGCCTGCGCGCTGGTGGAGACGGTCAGGGCGGAGGCGGCGAGGCTGAGGAAGGAAAGGAGGAGACAGCGTTTGGAGGATGGCATGCGAACTTTCATGGCGGCGTTGTTATCATGTTTAAAAAATCGGATAAAGGAGGATTTTTCGGAGATCAGCTGAAATTTTTGATAGTGAGGCGGTGTAGAAAAGGACGGAGATAGTGGTGGCAGCGATGGAGTTGCAAAGCTTAGGATTTCCGCATTTCGGCTGCAAAGAATCTCAGATTTGCGTCGATCCGGTCGAGTTCGCCGATGGCGTCTGGGAAGCGGGAACGCACCCACTCGCCCACGTTTTTGAGACTGTCCCGATAGTCCTGATAGCGCGATGCGAGCACATCCGGGGCGAGGAGTTCGCTCTCCAGCGGAACGCCGTAGCCGGTATATCCCGTGGCGTCTCCTCCGACCTGGCGCCAGGGGAGTTGAATCTGCTGGAGTTGTTTGACTCGGTCGAGAGCGGGTGTGTTTTCGGCGGGGTTTTCGAGCAGGGCAGCGCCGTCGGATTGCAGCTTGGCGTTGAGTGCGCGCCTGGCCTGTGCTTCGAGCAAATAGAACGAAGCCGCGAGCTTGCGCGAAGGCGGAAGGTTCCCGTAAAGCGCGGCGCGGGCCTGGGCGTCGTAGCGATTGAAGAAGGCGAGGGCCTCGGCCGGAAGATGTGCCGCGGCGGGACCGCCCGCCTCCCGAAGTGCCGCGAGTGCCTGTTCGAGCTTGAGACGGTGCGACGGAAAGTACAGCCCCGCCTGGCGCGCGGCCTCGAGGTTCCGCACTCCGTTTGCGTCGGCGAGTCCTGAGGCCAATAGCGCGTCGCGCAGCCCGAGCGGCGTGAGCAGAGGCCAGGTCTGAAGCGGGTGTTCGGGCGGGAGGATCGCATGAAGCGCGTCGAACGCTTCGTCCGCGCAGTTGTTTGAAAGGAAATAGTATCGACCGGAGTACTGCCAATACTGTTCGGTGACGAAGCGGATGAACAGGGATTTCTGTTTCTCGGTGAGCCCGAGCGGATAGCTCGTCAGTTCGCGCAGCTCCCCGCGGGTGTACTCCTCGACGATTTCAGAGAGAGGGAAAAGAAAGACTTGCGAAGGATAAGCTCCGGTCAACCCCTTCAGTGAGCTGGTGATCAAGTCGGCGACATTGGCGCGGTAGCTGGCCACCACGTGATAGCTGGTGTCTTTCAGGCACTCCGCCGAGGGCTCTTTGCGCTCGGGGGAGCAGACGATGAGCCGGATCATGGCGTGGCCCCAGCGGCTTGAAACCTCGTTTCCGCGCCCGGCAAACAGGTAGTGCACCTGGAAGATGCGTGAGGGGTCGAGAGAGACAGGCAGGCCTGAGCCCGCGAAGCGGACCTGTTGAAAGCTCGCGCAAGGTTGCGCCGGATCGAGAGCGCCCGGATGTTCGAAGGCGCGCGCGTAGAAGTCATGGAGCGCCGGACGCCGGCAGGCAAACTCGGGGTCGAGCGCGAAATACTCGAAGTTGACGGCGAAGTTCTCCCGCAGATTGCGGTACTCGTACGGATCGGGGCTGCGGACCAGAAGCTGATTTTTTGGGCCGCGGGTCAGGACGCCATTGAACCACTCCACTCGATTGCGAAACGCGGGGCGTTCAGAAATTTGGCCACGCACGGAGAGCAGTGCGGCGCAAGTCGGGCTCTCGGGTGCGCGGGGGCCGCGAGCGCGGCAACGCGCGACTTCCGCTCGTTGATCCGGCGAGAGCACTCGGTCGGAGTAGTCGTAGAGGTGCCCTAGCTCATGAAGCACGGTGGCTTGGGCCGTGCGATAAAGGGTGCGGTGACCGCAGGGAAAGCGGGGTTCGGCCTCTGGGCCCGAGGCAATGATCGGGAGAAAGGCGCGATGGATCTCGATCACGGAAGCGTGCTTCAGATCGGTGAGAGGACCGCCCGGGAGGCGGCCCAAAATATGGGCTGGAGAGGGCGAATCGTTTGTGACGGGGGCGGCTGGGGCTGGCGCACAGGCGGGAGCGACGAGTCGTCCTCCTAATGATGCGGGCCGAACGAGGATCGGGCGCGAGAGGATCGCTTTGAGACGCGGAGGGATCTTTGCGGCAGTGCTCTCTAGAAACGCAGTGAAGGCTTCGCGTTCTGAGGCGGTTGCGTCGGGGGCGGCCGAAAAGTCGGCCTGGAGCCGAAAGGCTTGGGTACTCATCGGTGATGCGGCATGGGTCCAAGCGGCGCCGAACGCCGCGCCGGCCGTGACGCCGATGACTAGACTCAAAATGAATCTGTTCAGTATAGGCGCGATCCCATCGGTTTTCATCGCAAGCTGTTTAAAATTTAGGGCCAGGGAAGTCAATCGGTTCGTTGACGGGTAGGGCGAGGCATGGTACTTCCCCGCCGAGCATCGGGTGGCGGGCACGGGCCCCTGCAACTGCAGCCGATTCAGGCTGTTTTGGAGAATATACACAAATGAAAAATACTACTTTCGTCCTGGCTTTCTCTCTCGCGGCGCTTGCGGTCGCGAACCCTTCTGATTGTTTCGCTCATGGTCGCGGCCACGGCGGTGGCTATGGCGACGCTTATGGGGACGGTTTCTTGGCCGGACTGCTCGCCTCGACCTACTCGCTGGCGATCCTCAATCTCACGGCCAACCATAAGGAGCTTGTTTACATCGGCGCCGCTGATGAGGCCGCTGCTTTCATTGCCGAAGGCGGCGCCCCCTCGGCGCTGCTGCGCGAAGCGCTCGACACCGAGCGCGCGTTGCTTAATCAGGCCGGCATTGCCGAAGCTGTTTCGATGAGCGACGAAGACCTCGCCTCCATGGTCATTGGCCGCGTCGCCCAACTCCAAAGTCGGTAAGGTTTACGAGTTCTACGAGTTGTTCGCGGAAAAGTGAAAAGGCCCGGAGACCGTATGGGTTTCCGGGCCTTTGATTTTTCCTGATGGCAGGTCCTGCGAAGCCCTTCCTGTTCAGTGGGCGCCGATCGGCGAGTTTTCCGAATCACTCTTTGATTGGGAAGTCTCCGGAGTGGGGTCGGCGTGCAGCTCGGAATCCTTGGCGACGAAGACCGCCTTGAGCTTGGCGCCGCTCCAGAGACGGAAGCGGTCGATGTAGGCGAACGCTGCCGGCACGACGATCAACGTCAGCGCGGTGGAGCTGATCAGGCCGCCGATGATGGCGATCCCCATCCCGGTGCGCTGCTTACTGGCCTCGTTCAGGCCGATGGCCACTGGGAGCATGCCGGCGATCATCGCGATCGTGGTCATGAGGATGGGGCGAAGGCGGTTGCGGCCGCCTTCGAGGATCGCAGTTGCGCGGTCCTTGCCCTGCTCGAGCAGCTGGTTGACGTAGTCCACCAGCAGGATCGAGTTCTTCGTCGAGATCCCCATCAGCATGATGCAACCGATCATGGTGAAGATATCGAGCGACTTGCGGGTGATTAACAAGGCAAAGAACGCCCCGCTGGCCGCGAGTGGCACCACGAGCATGATCGTGAAAGGAGTCACGAAGGACTCGTAGAGCGAGGCGAGCACCAGGTAGATGAACAGGATGCCGAGCATCAGGGCGATCATGATGTTTTGACCGAGCTCCTGGAAGCTCTCCGCCTGCCCCACGAAGCGGTAACGCATGCCCGGGGGGAGTTTGAGCTCGCCGCTTTCGAGCAGCTTGGTGATGTCCGTCATGGCCGCCCCCATGCCGGGGCCGCCGGCCGTGATGTCGGCCTGGAGCTGCACGTAACGGGCGCGATCCTGGCGGTAGATCGTGGCTGGGCCCGTGGTCAGCACCGGCTTGCCGATACTCGTCAGGCGGATCAGGTTGTTGTTGATGTTGGGAACGAACGTCTTGTCGAAACTGTCCTTGAGATTGCGCTGGTCGTCTTGGAGGCGGACTCGGATGTCATACTCCTTGCCGTTCTCGCGGAAGACCGAGGGGGTCGCGCCTTCGATCTGCGTTCTGAGCTCCATGCCGACGCCCGAGGTCGAGGCACCGAGCTTTTGAGTGAGCTGGTTGTCGAGCGAGACCTGCAGCTCGGGTTTGCCCGGGCGCCAGGTGGTGTCGACGTCCTTCAGGGCCGGGTGGTCCTTGACCTTGTCCTTGAGCTTGCGAGCGAACTCCTCGAGCTGGGCGAGGTCCGTCCCGATCAGGTTGAGGTTGAGCGGACGTTGTCCGCCCCCGACGTTATCGATATCGCCAACGGTGGGGTTGGCGTACGCGAATTCCTTGAGCTCTTGGCGCACGACTTCCTTGAAGCCCGTGGTGTCGATCTTGCGCTGCTTGGACGGGACCATGAGCACGAAGAAGACGGCTTTGTTCGGGCCGGTGGTCGCGCCCCCGACGGTAAGAACGCGGTCCAGGACCTCAGGATGCGCTTTAAGCTTGGTATCCACGCGGTCGGAAAGCTCGTTCATCGCGTCCAAGCTGGCGCCAGGCGGCAGATCGAGCACGACCTGGAACTCGCCGGTGTCCTGCGGCGGAAGGAAGGTCTTGGGAACCCACTTGAGCGACACGATCGACACGAAGAAGACCGCGATGCCGAAGAGAATGATCTTGATCGGGTTGGCCAGGGTGAATTTGAGGGTCGAGACGTAGCGGTCTTCGAGCCAGGTTTGCCCTCGGTCAAAGGCCCGGACCATGCGGCCGATGGTACGGCCGTAGAGCGAGTGCGGGTTCCCGGCGCCGTGGCCCCCGGCGAAATATGCGGAGAGCATCGGGGCCACTGTCATGGCGTCAAAGAGCGAGACGGCCATGGCGAAGCAAATGGTCAGGCCGAACTCCTTGAAGAACTGGCCGACCACGCCCTGAAGGAAACCGACTGGGCCGAACACGGCGAGCACCGCCATCGTGGTCGCGACGACGGCCAGGGTCACTTCGTTGGTGCCGTCGAGCGCTGCTTGCATGGGCTTTTTGCCCATTTCGACATGGCGGAAGATGTTCTCGCGCACGACGATGGCGTCGTCAATCAGGAGGCCGACCGCGAGTGACAGGGCCAAGAGGGTCATGACGTTGATCGAGAAGCCGGCCCACTGCATCAGGATAAAGGCGCCGATGAGCGAGTTGGGAAGCGCGAGTCCCGTGATGAAGGTCGAGCGCACGTTGCCGAGGAAGAAGAAAACGACAACGACCGTCAGGAGGATGCCGATGAAGATCGACTCCTCGACGTCGTCGAGGTTGGCGCGGATCGGTTTGGCGCCGTCGCGCACGACGGCGACTTCGGCCTTCATGCCCATGGCTTTGAGCTCTTCGTTGATCTTCTGCACGCGCTTTTTGACCGCGTCGACGACCGCCACGGTGTTGGCCCCGGACTGACGGTAGACTTGCAGGAGTACGGCCTTTTGGCCGTTGAAGTAGGTGCGGGACAACTCGTCCTGGAGGTTGTCGGTCACGACGCCCACGTCATTGACGGTGATCGGCACATCTGAGCCGACAAAGCTCACGATGACCTTGCCGATCTCGGAGATGTTCTTGAACTCGCCCATGGTGCGGAAGGCGGTTTCCTTTTCCTTTTCGTCCGCTTTGCCGGCCGGGATGTTTTGGCCCGCGGCGGCGATCCGGTTGGCGACCTGAGTGGCCGAAAGCTCGCGGGCCTTGAGCTTGTCCCGGTCGAGCTTGACGTGGATCTCGCGTTTGCGGCCGCCGGTGATGTCGACGAGGCCGACCTGGTTGACCTGCTCGATGCGCGGCTTGATGGTCTGGTCGGCGATATCGTAAAGCTGCGCGGCGCTAGCGTCGGGGGCCGAGAGCGAGAGAATGACCACGGGCTGGTCCGCGGGGTCGATGCGCCGGATATTGGGTTCCTTGATATCGGCGGGGAGCTTGGATTTGACCGACGACACGCGGTCGCGGATCTGCTGCTCGGCGAATTTGATGTCCGTCTCGAGCGAGAATTCGGCGATGACGATGGAGATGCCTTCGCGGTTCTGCGAGCTTACCGACTTGAGGCCGGGAATGGAGCTGATCTCGTCCTCGAGTACCTTGGAGACGAGCGTCTCGACTTCCTGCGGGCCCGCGCCTGGATAGGTCGTCAGGACCCGCACGATCGGAAAGGTCACGTTCGGGAAAAGATCCACGGGGAGCTTTTTCATCGCCATCATGCCGACGGCAAGGATGAGGGTCACCAGGCAAGTGATGAAAATGGGTCTTTTGATGGACAGGGATGCGATATTCATGACTGGGCGCCTCCTTTAGAAGCGGACGGATCTACGGAAGTCGAAAGGGATGTGGGCGAATAGGTCTTCATCTGCGCGAGGATGCTGAGGAGCTGAGCCTCGGCGCGGATGCGCGAGAGCTGAGCCGTGGCGTAATCCTGTTCAAAGAGCAAAACCTGATAGGTGGTCGTGCGTCCCCGGCGGTGACGGTCGCGTTCGAGATCGAGCTTGGTCTTTTGGACGGACTCGATTTTCTTGGCCAGCTCGAGGCGGTGGCGTCCCTCGATCAGTTGCGCCACGAGATCCGTCCAGGCTCGGTCCTGTTCGAAGAGCTTGCGCGAGTAGTTTTGCTCCGCGGCCAGCTGCTCGCGGCGGTAGCCTCCGCGGGCGTCGCCGAGCAGTCCGAAGTCGAGCGGCGCGGTAAAGCTCAAGCCGGCCGCCACATACGCGGTGCTGGCGGAGAGCGAGTTTCCGACGGAGGTGCCGAGGGAGGGATCTTTGCCGGCGGAGGCCGCCGACAAAAAGGCGTTGAGACTGGGCTTGTTCTTTTCCTGTCCGGCGCGGGCGTTGGCATCGGCGAGACGGGACTGTTCACGGGCGGCCAGAACGTCCTCGCGCAGCTCGGCGCGCTCGGGGACGCGGGTCGAGCCTTCGACCGTGAAATCGACCGGCTGGATATGTTCGCGCACTGCGCTGGAGTCGATCCCCCGCAGCGTATTGAAGGCATGGGCCGCGGAGCGTTCGTCATCGAGCGCGCTTTCCAGCTCCAGTTGACGAAGGTTCACGGCGGCTTCGGCCTGCACGTACTCCGAACGGTCGGCCAGATTGAGTTCGGCGCGCTGCTTATTCCAGTCGCGGATTTTTTCGGAGCGGGCGAGCGTCTCGCGAGTCACGGCCACGGTCTCGCGCGCCAGCGCCAGGCGCCAGTAGGTGGATTCGGCTTCGGCGAGGGCCGCCTTGATCTTGAAAGCTTCGCTGTAGCTGGTCAGTAGCGCAGCGCTCTGGATGGCTTTTTGACTCGCCTGAGTCTCGGCGCCGCCCCAGTTGCGCCAAAGGGCTTGGGTGAAGTCCAGCTGAAGTCGTCCGGTGTAGTTGGACAGGCTGCCCAGGAGCGGAGCGAACGAGGCCGGCACGTTGTTCAGGGAGGCCGAGGTCAGGTTGTAAGTGGCCTTGGCGGTAAGACCGAAGTCGGTGAGCTTGCTCACGCCCAAGCTGAACGCGGTGGCCTGGGTCGTTCCCAGCGTGAAAGAGGTGGTGCTAGGCGTGCTGTCGTTGATGTACTGCGCGCTCGCGATGCCAGTCCAGCTCGTCAGAAGTTCGCCTTCGCGGGAGCGCTCGCGGGCGCCGGCGCTCGCATTTTGCGACGCGCGCACCCCATCATGGCGTCCTGTGACCTGGTCCAGGAACTGGGCCAGCGAGAGCACCGGACCGGCCTCCGCCGGTGTCCGGGCCAAAGCGTGATTTGCGAGAAGGCTCGAAGCCAGGCCCGCGCAGACGGCTAGCCCGATTCCGGAATGCCTGAGCTGCCTGGATTGCCCAAAAGGATTTTCGCGGGATTTTCCCGCTCTCACTCTTGCGCTGACGCTTTTCCGTTTCAGAGTTGCGGATTTCATAGGGACCTCGTCGTGGAGTGGGATTCGTTGCGGGGCTCGAGCCCTTCCATGAAAATAGCGATATAGTGGTCGGCAAGCTGGTCGCGAAGAGCAGGGTCCTCGAGCGACATCTTGAAGAAACGCTTTCCGATGGCCTCATTGCGGGCGAATTGAACCATGCAGCTGTGCAGCATGATCGCGGTGATGCGTGGGTCAATGTCCGTGCGAAGCAAGCGGGCGGTTCGCGCATTCTCGATAAATTCGACGAGTTTGAGGAAATTCTTCAAGAAGGTCTTTTCAAAGATATCTTCGGCCACCGGAAGCCCGTTGTCGATCTCGCGCATGATGATGCGCGTTTCGTCGGCTTCGGTCGCCATGAGCTGCAGCATTTCCTGAAAGAACATGCGCAAGCGCAAGTGAAGCTCCTCGCGGGAGCGGGGTGGCTGCAGGAGGCGCTCGGCCATTGCCAGGCGGTTTTCGCCAAATCGTTCGATGCAGGCGCGGTAAAGGCCTTCCTTGCCCTGAAAGTAGTAGGAGATCAGGCTCACGTTGACGGCGGCGTGATCTGCCAAGTCTTTGACGGTAGTCCCGTCGAGGCCCTTTCGTCCAAAAAGGACCTTGGCCGAATGCAACAAGCGATCGCGGGTCTCGGCGGCTTCGGCCGAGGAATGGGTGATTTTGTGATCTCGACGCGGCTTGCTCATACCTAGTCATTATCGGAGAAATGCTGATAAGATCAAATGTTCATTTGAAATCATCAAGCAAACGTTTAAACTGATGTGGATTCAGGTGTTTGACTACACCCCTGTCGGAATCCTGGTCGGAATCTGTTAGAATTTTTTGCAGTCGGATCGATCGGCGATCGGTGAAATCTAACCCTCGAGCCAGGGAGGGCTTTTTTATGACCCGCGGGACCCAACGGGTGTGGTTTTGGAAAAGTCTTTCTTGTGTCGTGCGATTGCTCCCGTTCCTGCTCCTGCAGGCGGGAGCGATGCCGGGCGTGCCCGCGGCACTCGCGGCGGAGTCCTCCGCATTGACGGGGCCCGCTGTTACTTTGGCCGACGCCTATGCCGCCGCCCTCCGGCAGAGCGAGACGGTCGCCACGCACGGCGAGCTGATCCGGCAAGTGGAGGAGCGCTACCGCCAGGCGGTTGGCTCGATCTTGCCGACCGTGAATGCCATCGCAACTTACACGACCCAGGATCCCAACGCGTTTCTGGGATACGCCACGGGCGCGCAACAGAGCGCCGTCCGCTTGAACGCGACTCAACCGCTATTCCGAGGATTCCGGGAGTTCGCGGGACTTCGTTATTCCGAGCGGCTCGTGCGCGCGCAAGGGGAAGCGCGCAAACAGGCCGAGCTGCTCCTTTATCTCGATGTCGCTCAGAACTTCTACGCGCTGCGGTCGCTCGAAACGGACCTGGTCAATCTCGATTCGGAGATCACCCTGTATGAGCGGCGAATCTTTGACCTGCGCGGCCGGATGAAGATCGGCCGTTCGCGCTTGACGGAGGTGCTCACCACCGAGAGCGCGATGCTCGCGCTGCGGTCGCAGGCCCGGGCCATCGGGGGTCAGATCCGAGCCGCCCGCGAGGTTTTCGCTTTTCTTACCGGGCTGCCCTCGACGAGAGTCCTGAAGGAAACCTTCGGCAACCCCGCGACCCCGCAGAGCCTGGACGCCTATCTGGACCGGCTTGAGATGCGGCCTGACATCCGGGCCGGGCTGGAGCGCGTAGCGGCGGCCGAGGAGAGCGTGGGCATCGCCAGCGGGGCGCATTGGCCCTCTTTGGATCTCAACGGCAATTACTATCTTTTGCGAAACGGGACGGCCAGCAACGCGACCTGGGATCTTCAGTTCGTGGCGACGCTGCCCCTTTATGCCGGGGGAACGGTCCAGTCCAAGGTGCGCGAAGCCCAATCCGCGCGCTCGCAGGAGCAGTTGGCGTTGGACCGGCTTCGGCGCTCCGCCCGCGAGGAGGTCGCCTCGCTGTACGCCACTCTCGAGGCCGACATCGAGCAAGTGGCCGAGCTGTCCCGGGCCGCCGAGGTTTCCGTGCGGAATTATCAGGAGACTTCCCGCGATTACCGCCTCGGCTTGAGCAACAACCTGGAAGTCCTTCAGGCGCTCACGGCTTACCAGGAGAGCCACCGCTCGCTGGACCGCGCGCGATATTCCGCCCGGCTTGACAGGACCCGGCTCGAAGCCGCGATCGGGGAGCGGTGGGGCGGCGCCTCGGGAAGTTAAAAAAAGCGCTGGTCCGCCGGCCGGCGGCCGGTATCATTGAAGGTGAATGAAGAACAAGATCTACCTTCTGATGGTTCCGTTCGTCTTTCTATTCTCCGGGATGTTCATCGTCTCGGAGCTCTGGCACCAGGGTTCGCTCACCGGGCGGTTCTGGCTCGAAAAAGCCAAGCCGAAAATCTCGGACATCTCCACGTTCTTCACCGACATCAAATTCAAGCTGCGCGGCTCGCGCCCGGCGCGAAACAAGATCCTCGTGGTCGAGATCGACAATCAGGCCCTGGAGCTCATTGGACGCTGGCCCTGGCATCGCGACGCCATGGCCGAGATCGTGGACCTGTTGATCCAGTATGGCGCCAAGGGGGTCGGACTCGACGTCGTGTATTCGGAGCCGGACGTGCGCTTCCCCAAGGAGCTCGAGGCGATGTTGGAGCCTCATCTGCCGGCCGCCCAGCTCGAGCGAATCAAGATGTCCGCGGAGACCGACTACGCGTTCACGCGCCTGTTGGAGAGACACCCCGATAAGATCGTCACCGCCTGGACGACCGATTCGAGCTGCCGACCGCGCTTTGACGGCGTTGAGATCTGTCCGGCGGCGCGTCCGGATCTTTACGTCGACGCGCCCAAGAGCATGGAGAAGTTCCTGCTCCCGGTCGAAAAGCCGGCCGCCTTCGATCAGAACAGCACTCCGATCTTCAGCTTTATCTATTATGTGGCCAACCTCGAGATGTACAACCAGGCGGCGAAGCATTCCGGGTTCTTCAACGCCTTCCAGGATTCAGACGGTTACATCCGCCGCACTTCGCTGTTCATGCTGCATAACGGGCGTCCCGCGCCTTCTTTGCCGCTGGCCATGGCGCAGCTTGCCCTCGATGACACCGTCCAGGTCAAGCTCAACGACAAACATGAGGTCGATTCGCTGACCTGGAGCAAGAGCGGAAAGAAGATCCCGGTTTCGCCCACGGGCGTCGCCGAGATCAACTTTCGAGGCCCGGCCGGCGCGTTCGAGGCCAACGGCGCCTTCCACTATGTTTCGGTCGTGGACCTGCTGAGCCCTGACGAGAAGCTCAAGGACGAGGCCCACCAGCGGCTCTCCGGGAAGCTCAAGAGCGAGGTCTTCAAAGACGCGCTCGTGCTGATTGGCCCGACAGCGCTCGGGGTTTACGACTTGCGTCCCTTTCCGTTCAGCGCCAACGCGCCCGGAGTGGACGGGCATGCGACGATTCTCGACAACCTGCTCACCAACGACTTCCTGATCCGCGGCGGCGGTCCTCAGGGGTGGATCTTCATGCTGGGCGCGATGATCCTGGGCGGGCTTTTTTACTCTTTCGCGGTCCAGCGCCTGGGCGCGGTGCAGGGCCTATTGGTTTCGGTCGGATTTTTCCTATTCACGGCGTTCCTGGACTACCAATCCTTCTCCCACGACGTCAACTGGGACTCGGGCTTCTTTTACCTGCAGAACCTGGCGATCTTCATCGCCACCAACGCCATCAAGTACGTCCTCGAGGAGCGCGATAAGAAGTTCGTGCGCGGCGCCTTCGCCAAGTACGTGGCGCCGGCGGTCGTCGACTCGATCCTCAAGGATCCGACCAAGCTCACGGTCGGTGGCGAGAAGCGTGATCTCACGATCATGTTCTCGGACATCCGCTCCTTCACGACCTTCTCCGAGCAGATGGACGCCAAGGCACTGGCCTCCTTCCTGAACGACTACCTCGGAATCATGACCAATATCGTGTTCTCCAAGGAAGGGACCCTCGACAAATACATCGGCGACGCCATCATGGCCTTCTGGGGGGCGCCGCTGGACCAGCCGTTGCACGCCGCCAACGCCTGCAAGGCGGCCCGTCTCATGATGCAGGCTCTTGCCGAGAACAAGAAGAGGTTCAAGGACCAGTACAATGTCGACGTCAACATCGGCATCGGCATCAACACCGGTATGGTGAGCGTGGGTAACATGGGTTCCAGCAATAACTTCGCCTACACCGTCATCGGCGATCATGTGAATCTGGCCTCCCGGCTCGAAGGCCTGACCAAAGCCTATGGGGTCGCCATCCTGACGACTCGCTTTACCTTTGATTCGATCGAGGCGACGAAGGAAGCGCTCCCGCCTCATCGCGTGCTGGACCACGTCAAGGTCAAGGGCAAGAAGAACGCGGTCGAGTTGATCCAGGTGCTGGACAGGGAAGTGCCGGCCGAAGGGCTTCGTTTATTCGAGGAAGGCCGCAAGCTTTACGAGCGCCAACGGTGGGACGAGGCCACGGTCTCCTTTGAGAAGGCCAACGAGCTTCTGGCCGCGGGCGATCCCAAGGGTGACGGTTCCGGGGGGCCCGGCTATACGATTCCCGATGAAGTCGGGGCGGCCAACCACCGCGAACACTTTCGCGGCAGCCTGAGCATGGCCAAGACCGCCGCACCGGATAGCGGCGGCTCGCAGTTCTTCTT
>CAYXVB010000081.1:12867-15455 GCA_964467785.1 uncultured Bacteriovoracaceae bacterium | reverse complement strand
CCGAAAACCTGATCGAGAGCGAATTCTTCGGACACGAAAAGGGCGCCTTCACCGGCGCGGACTCCCGCAAGATCGGCAAATTCCAGTATGCCGACGGAGGCACGCTTTTCCTCGACGAAATCGGCGACATCTCGCCGGCCATGCAGGTCAAGCTACTGCGCGCGCTGCAGGAAAAGAAGTTCACCCCTGTCGGCTCCAACCGCGAAGTCGAAGTCAACGTCCGGATCGTCGCGGCCACGAACCGCAACTTCGAGGAAATGATCAAGAAGAGCGAGTTCCGCGAGGACCTCTTTTACCGCCTCAACGTGCTGCCGATCCAGCTGCCCCCGCTCAGGGAGCGCAAGAACGACATCGAGGCGCTGGCGCGGTACTTCGTCGACAAATTCAACGCCCAGTACTCCAAGAACATCTCCGGGCTCTCGTCCGAGGCGATGGACCTGCTGCTCGCCCATTCCTGGCCGGGCAACATCCGCGAGCTCGAGAACGTGATCGAGCACGCGTTCGTGATCGAGACGGGAGATCAACTCTCGATTCCGAGCCTGCCCGAATCCCTGCGCCGCGGGCTCCCATCCGCCCAGAGCATCGCCGTCGGAGCCGACGCCGCCCGCCCTGGCCTCCGCACGGTGGTCGCCGATCTGATGGACGACGAAGACTCAGACAGCGACCTAGGCGCGGACCTCATGGACGGCGACGAGATCCCGGCGATCCCCTTACTCGATCGCGCCTCCGGCGCCGCTGGGGATCAGGGATTCAGGCTCGACATCAACCGACTGGATTTCCAGGCCAACAAGGAGGAGTTCGAAAAACGCTTCCTGATCAGCGCGCTCAGGGCCTTCAAGGGCCGGATCAACCAGACGGCGCTTCACGCCAACATCCCGAAGAAAACCCTGCTCCGCAAACTGCAGAAGTACGGGATCAACGCGCGCGAATACACCGCAGCGGGAGCCGGCGCGACTTCGACGGGCACCGACGCCTGATTACATCTTGTCCACGGCGGCGTCGTTGACCTTGACCTTGGCGGTCTGGCGCAGCTTGCTCACGTAGTTCTGAGTCAGGTCGGCACGGAGCTCGTTGCGGACCCGGCTCTCGACATCGGCGAACTCGAGGACCGAGCCCGTCTTGCGCTCGACGACCTTGATGATGTGGTAGCCATATGCCGTCTTGACGGGACCGACGATCTGACCCTTTTCGCCGGCAAAAGCCGCCTCGGTGAACTCAGGCACCATGCGCTCCCGACCGAAGAAGCCGAGATCCCCGCGGTTATTCTTCGCGGAAGGATCCTTGGAGTGCTTTTCCGCCAGCGCCTGGAAGTCGGCGTTCGGCTCCTTGGCCTGCTTCATCAGCTCCTTGGCCCGCTCCTCATCGGAAACCAGGATGTGCATCGCATGCACCTGGTCCGTGCTGTAGCGCGACTTGTGCGCCTCGTAGTAGGACTTCACGGCCGACTCGGTGAGCTTGTTGCCAAGATTCTTCTGCAGGACGCGCGAAGCGAGGAACTGTTTGCGGAAGTTCTCAAACGCTTCCTTGTACTCCGCGTCCTGATCCAACTTCGACTTCACCGCTTCGTTCAGGAGGACTTCCTGATCGATCAGCGACGCGAGGATTTGCCGGCGCGAATTGGAGTCCTTGAGGATCTGCGCCTTTTGAGCTTCGTTAAAGTTGCTCAAAGCGGCACGGAGATCCTTGTCGGTGATCGCGGTATCACCCACGCGAGCGAGCTCAGCGGCCCGCGCTGTAACAGTCGTTGCCATACCGAAAGCCAGAATGAGGGCCAGTTGTTTGCGGACGTTCATGCGTCTTCCCTTTCGCAATTGAGTATCAGGTAAATTCTTTGAATAATTTACCATAGTGTTCCTGAATTCGCTTCAAGTCCACTTGATTGAAAAAGCTCGAATAGCTCATCCAGACGGCTAATCCGTTTAGATCCTTGAAAACCCGGGGCAGGAACTTGGGTCCATCGATGATGCCTTCCAGATGTTTCTGATAAAGCAACGGCACGTCGTTGACGTGGAGCTTGCCGCAGAACAGAAACGGCACTAAGTGCGGCTTGCCCAGACGGATGGCCGCCCGCAGGAAATTGTAGTTCTCGATGAACCCCCGGGCGTAGGATATGTCCTTGGTGAACGGAGCTCCTCCTTCCACCACGCCCCCGCGAAAGACCCGCTTGGCGTTGGCGATGCACTCTTCCTCCGAATACCCTTCTGTACGGTAGAACTCGATCAGCTCGAGCAGATTGGCCCCGTCCTCGGCCTTGTCGATGCCGAGGATCCGGTCGTTGATATGCCGCGCGCGGCGCGGGTAGGACCGGAACGTGAAGATCTCCATGATGACCGCCAGGCCCTCTTGGGTCGCCGAGCAGCGCGGCGGCCCTTTGGACAGCCACTTAGCCACGGTCTGGTTGTTCCCGTTCTGGGTAGTCCCGACATGCACCCAGCCCTCATGGACCTCAAGGATGTCGATGTCCCGGCTCGAGAACATGGAACCTTCGCGAACCTTGACCACATCTCCGCCCGCAGCCGCGTCCGCCAGGATGCCATCTGACAAGCGCGCTTCGACGTCTGTGCCTTTGAAATACTTTTTGAAGCGAG
>CAYXVB010000081.1:0-12857 GCA_964467785.1 uncultured Bacteriovoracaceae bacterium | reverse complement strand
TTGAGCGTCTCAACCGCTTCTTTGGCTTCGATGTTCTCAGGATATTCGCCACCCAGCACGCTGTCGTCGATTCCACTCAGGATCGAGTACTGGAGGTGGCCCAGCTCCGAAATAGTGTTCTTATCGTCGTAAAACGTGTCTTTCGGCGAACCGTAAAGCTTCTTCGAGTACTCCCAGAAGCGCGTCGTCCCGCGCGCCTTGAGCATCTCGGTGACATCGATGTACTCCTCAGCCATGGTCTTGAGGAGGCGTCCGATCGAGTCCTCGGCGCCCAAAGTCAGGTCAATGTCCGCAATGATGTCACGAAGCTCGTCCGCCTTGGACTGAGGGTCGAAGTTGAGCGGATTGCGCTCGTAATATTCCGGCCCTACCTTGGGCATCTCTTTGAACTTGGACTTGCGCAACTCGCTTTCGATGGCGCTATGCCATTTGACCGCGTCGAGAATGCGGATGGGCCGCTGTGCCTCGACGATGCGCAGGGAAAGTCGTTTGATTTTTTCCTTATAAGTGGTCCAGACCACCCTTCAATTATGTAACGACCCGCCGCGTCCTCCAACTGTGCAATTTTTGACGCTCAATCCTACCCGGCCTCCTGCAGCCGGCCTCCGAGTTGCACTTCAGTTCCAAAAACGAAATGAGGTGGCACCCCATGGCACAAAAAAACGGCGCATTCACGACCCATCCCAGGCAGGTTTCCACCCACGGGCCGGAAAACGCGGAACATGAGATCAAAAAGGCCTACAACTGCGTGATCGAATCCGGAACCACCTGGTTTTGGGATCGTCATCGAGGCACTCCCAGCGGTGTTCAGCCGGACGAGGTGGCGACACTCTACAAGCGGGCCTACAAGGCCTTCCGAAACGACGACCGACTCACGGCCGAGCGATGGGCACGGACAGCCAAGCACCTGGCCCGCGCCCATTGGCACGAAGCCAAAATCTTCTACCTCGAACCTCGAATCGCCGACCTACCCTATCTCGAGGGGGCAACCGCCGAAGAGTACAACCTGCACGAACGCAGCGATACGACGGAAGACCTGCTCAACTCGGTCGCGGATCACGTCCCTCCGGGAATGAACGAGATGCCAGAACTCATGCGTCGATACCTGGTTCGAGGACGAAAGCATCTCGACACGCTCAAAAACCCCGAGTACCACCACGAGCTCCTGAGAGCCGAGCGAACAAAAGCGGCGCACGAGTATGGCCGGGTGTTGGAATGCATGGCGTTGGCCTTTGAGGGCGAAGCAACGAAAAAAGCCGCCTGAGCTGTGAGGCTCGAGGCGGCTTCTTTGGATTCGGACTGAGCAGTACCGAAGCGTATTAACGCTTAGAGTACTGATACCGGCGACGAGCGCCAGCGAGGCCGTACTTCTTACGTTCGACTTCGCGGGAGTCGCGGGTGATGTGGCCAGCCTTCTTCAGGACCGGGCGGAAAGCCGGGTCGACTTCGAGAAGGGCCTTGGCGATGCCGTGCTTCACAGCACCGGCTTGGCCGGAAAGACCGCCACCGTAAACGTTGATCATGATGTCATAGCGACCAACCGTCGAGGTGAGCTCGAGGGGCTGCATGATCAGGAGACGCGAGGACGGGCGCGGGAAGTATTCTTCGAACGAACGCTCGTTCACCTTGATCACGCCCTGTTCGCCAGTGCGCGGGCGGAAATAGACGCGGGCTACCGCGTTCTTCCGCTTACCGACTTTATGCAATTGCTTTTCCATTAGAACTTCTTCTCCTCAATCCGATTCTGGGCCGAATCTTGGCCGGAAAAACTTAGACTGCCTTCTTCGCAGCGACAGTGCGGCGGACGGTGCCAGCCGGGAGCGTCTGCGGGTTCTGGGCAGAGTGCGGATGCTCAGCCGAAGCGTAAATCTTCAGCTTCTTCATCTGGTGGCGGGCGAGATTTGACTTATTCGTCATACCCCAAACCGCACGACGGAGGATCTCCTCCGGATGACGCTCGAGCATCTGACGAGCGGTCTTGATCTTCAGGCCGCTGATGTAACCGGAGTAATCATGGTACTCCTTGGTTTCCCACTTATTGCGGGTGAAAACGACCTTGTCGGCGTTCACCACAACAACGAAGTCACCAGCGTCCGCATGACGGGTGAAGGTGGGTTTGTGTTTGCCGGTCACCACACGAGCAATCACCGTGGCAAGACGGCCAACGACCATGTCCTTGGCGTCCACGACGTACCACTTCGGGGCGTTAGGTCCCTTGGGCTCAAAATAATGCGGACCGGACTGCTTTGCCTGATAAGACTTACGCTGCAACATAGGCGCTTGGAATTACCGGAGGCCCAAAGTGAAGTCAATGCCAATTTTATCTCAGAGAAAGTTTGGGGAAGAAACCTGAAGCGGGCTCACGGTCCCACTCGCAAAATAATGACAGATTTACGGCGCGAGAACGAAAGCTTTCACTCGGGTGGGCTCAAGTACGTACGCCGTGGATTCATCGGGGCTCACTGCGATCCCCCGGACCCTTTCAACCGCCATGAAGGAAGTCCGACCATCCACCGCTCGCACAGCGATAGCTTGCCTTTCGCCTCCCAGGACCACCATCCGCCTTTCACTCGCCAGGGACATCCGGTAGCCAGGACATCCCGATCGAGAGGAAGGCCGAAATGAGCTGATTTTTTGGAGGCCGATTCTTGGTTCCGTAGAGTTTTCCATGAGCCGTAGCTCGGAGATCACGCATTGATCTCCTTCGGAGCTGAGAACCACCGTCCACCCTTTTTTCGAGCTCACCCAATGAATCGGCACCGGCAGGTCAAATCCGCGGAGCCGGTCCGAAAGTGGGTTCCAGATCGACAGTCGGCCCGTCTGGACCTGCGGAGTCATGTGATTGAGGACGTAACGACGAGCCCCTACGCGGGTGACCTGTCGTAACGGCAAATCCACTTCGCGAACGACGCGAACTTCGCCATCCGTCATATCGAGACTGTAGAGCGCGGTGCCCGGAATCAGCACGCGGGAATTGGCGATATCGATCTCGGAGGCGCCCGAGATCCCGTCGATGCGATCGCCGGCACGGACCTGTCCATGAGGGCGCACGTCGAAGATATAGCCGAGGTTCGTTGCGAAAAAGTAAGCGTTCCAGGCGTTATCGCCGACGTATAGCGCCGAACCGTCGGGACTGATCACTGGCGCGTTGGGCATGAAGACCGGGCAGATCGAATCCGCGCACGGCTTCATTTGGAGCGCGATTTCGGCACTCGACCGCCCTGCAGGACTGATCGTGATGATCCCTCCCCCCCGCTGGAACTGACCCTCTCCCCCCTGGGCGACGGTCACGTAAAGCAGTCCCGATCCGGGATGAACCGCGATGCCCGCTCCCAGGGACGGGAGCGCCACGGACCAAGCCTGCGATAGGGAGGATGCGGTCGGCGAGATCAACCCTTCGCCAGGAGTGACGCTACCAGGAGCTTGGGTTTCGCCGTTACAGCCTGTGATGAGGGTGAGAGCGGCTACAGCCAGCGCCGAACTACGCGCCGGAAGCAGACGTCCCATTGCTTTCGCCATATTGGGAAGCAATTACACAATGAAACTTTGAAGGCAATAAATCCTGTCATTCATAATGCTAAGCATCATAAGCAACGCATCGCGCTAGCGGATGAAATTGAAAAAACCTGACTAAAGAACACCAATGGAGAAGTAGAGCTCCGAGGCGCTCTCCCCTGGATGCGGATCCAGCTTGAACCCGTAGTCGAAATTCACTGGCCCGACCGGAGTCTGGTAATGAAATCCGAAGCCCGCGCCAGCGCGCAATCCCTGGGTAAATGAGTAGTTGTCGAGCAGGAGATTGGCCACGTCGAGGAACGGCCCGAATCGCAGCGAACCCACGAAAGGCAAGTCGAGCTGGGTACGGTAATTGACGAAGGTCTGCGTGCCGAAAATCGCGGTCGCCTGGTCGTTGAGGTCCTGATCCTTGAAGCCACGCAAACTGCCCGCGCCCCCCAGGGTAAACTGCTTGATCAACGGGATCGATCCACTCTTGGGGTCCGGCTTGCCGGTAGACGGATTGATCACATAAGGCTCAGTGCTTCTGGCGATCCCGGTGCGGAAGCTCAGGTACCAGGTGATTCCGCGCCCCAGCGGGACGAACTGATCGGCGCGCATCTGGAAGCGCGTGTACCCGAGAGGGAAGCCGTCGCCGTTTGAGCCAAGCCAGGGCGTGGCGATCTCAAGGCTGCCGGAAGCGAAAAAACCGTTCGTCGGCGCGAGCGGGTTGTCGCGCAGGTCCAAGCGCAGCGACGGCGTCACAGAGCCGATGTTGAGGATGCGATTGTCCGAGTCCTCAAGCGCGTTGAACTGTCGAACGCGCTCGAAGCTCGCGGTGAGTACTCCCACCAGACTGGGGAGCAGCTTTTTCTCGAGCGACGTGGCGACGCTCAACGCCTGAGCGTCGAAAAGTTTGTAGATCCGGGTGCTCGATGTGATCGCGGGGCGCAGGGTCGTGTTGCCGGGCAGAAACCAGGGCCAGACATAGGAGACCTGCGCCTGATACTCGACGAAGCAGGTGGAACTGTTGATGCTGGGCTTTATGCAGAAGGATTCGTCCAGGCGCCGGTTAACGTTGGCATCGAACGCGAGCGTATGGGCCTGCCCGAAGAGATTGGTGTAACCGATGCCGCCGAAGACGCGCGCCCCGAGATCGTTTCGATAACCAATTCCACCCGCCATCAGGCCCGGAGTGCCCTCCTGGATCAGGATATTCACGTCCTTGACGCCGGGGCGCTCCGGATCATCGACAAGACGAACCTGGGCGGAGGAAAAGATGCCTAAGCGGCGAAGGGCGGCCTGGCTCGCCGTGATCCGGCCCTCTTCCAGTATATCTCCGGTATTGAAACTGAGCTCGCGCCGGACGACGTAATCCTTGGTGAAGGTCATACCGTCGATCGTGATCTTGCCGCACCGGAACTGCGGCCCCTCGTCGAATTCCAACGTAATGTCCGCATTACGGTTCTGCGCGGTGTAGACGACGACCTTGTCTGTATTCTCGTTGAGGAGCCGGGCATTGAGATAGCCCAAGGCGCGGAAGCGAGCTTTGACCTCCTCGATCCCTTCGCTGAAGCGGAATAGATTGAGTGGCTGCCCTTCGCTGATGCCCAGGATGCGCTCGATCTCCGATGGCGGGATGGCGCGCGCGCCCGCGATCTGGACTGAGCGCACTATCGTTTGATCCCATTCGTAAAGGTAGATCACCAAGCGCACGGAACGCGAGGAGTCCCCCGCCCTCTTCTGCGGGAGAACCACCGCATTCAAGGTCAGGAGCTTGGCCGAGAGATAGCCCTTGGACTTCATCCACTCGATCATGAGCTCCGCGGCTTTTTGGGCGTCTTTTTCGACGAAATAGCCCTGCTGTACGCTGGCTGAGGCCCGGGAGAAAAATTGTTCCCGCAGTTCCTCGTCCTTGAAATTAACGTTGCCGTCGAAGTCGACACGGTCAATGCGGACCCGCGCGCCCTCGTTGATGCGGATGCTCACGTGGCGATTTCCAGTGCGAGCGTTCTCCGTCGTCACCGCGAGAGTGGACACCTGCGCGTAGCCGAGCGCGCGATACTCGTCCTCGATGCGGCCGCGAACCGCGGCGATCGGATCCTTGCCAAATCCCAACGCGCGCTGCTCCTCGACGAGCTGGTCGAGTCGGCTCAGCGTGAGGACGACATTGTCGCGGAAGCCAAAATCGATCCGGTCGCCCGGCCAGACCTGAACCGTCACCGTGACCCAGCGGATGCCTTTGACGTCTTCCTGCCCGGCCGGTGGCAACGTGTCCCGCACGAGGGGATCCCCCATGCGGACATTAAGATGGTTTTGCGCGGCAAAGGCTTCGACAAGTGAGCGGCGCACGGAGGCGATCTTTTCAGAATCGAGAAGATCGCCGATCTGGATGCCGCCGCGGGACAACACGGAATCAATGACCCGGGCAAAACGCTGCGAAGCCTCGTGCGACGGAGTTCCCTGGACTTCGATGGCAAAAGCCCCGATGCGCGTGGGGCGCCCTTCGCGCACTCTGAAGGTGAGCACCGTTTCGAGTCGGTTATCGGCGCCACGCTGGCGACCGGCGACCGCCTTCACCTCGACGCTCTCGTAACCATGGTTGCGATAAATGTCGCGGAGATTGCGGCGGGCGCGCTCGACGCGCTCCGGATCTACGGTCTCGCCGGGGCTGAGCTCGATCGCGGCGCGGACCGTCTCGGCCTGGAGAGCCACGACTCCTTCGATCTCGATGCGGTCAATCTCAGGGACCACGGCCTGCGCGCCCCGGACCTCCCGCGCACCCGCGGCGGACACCGCAATAAGGGCGACCATCGCCGCGTGCCTGAACCGGTCTGGGCCACTTCCCCGCCACCCGGCCACTTACTTGAACCTCTTCTGGAGCTTGACGTCGAGCCCGTAGGAAGTTTGCTTGTCCTTGGTGTCGAGGGTTTCGAAGTCATCCCACACACCGACCACCGAAAGATTCGGAGTGACCTTGACTTCCGCGTTGACCTCGCGCTGGTTCGCGGCGCCGACGCCAACGGTGCTGCCATAGGAAAGATCGACTTTGTCGGCGATTTTTTTGCGGATCACGATCTTCGGCGCGGCCGCGGATTCGGCCGTCGATTGCGGACGGAAGATACTGCTCCCTTGAAGCTGATTGACCGTTTCGTCGAGCTGGATCTGGACGCCCGTTTTCTCTTCGACCTCGCGGTTGAAGTCGAGGGAATGCAGGAGCAGCGAAGCCGCTTCGCCTTGCTCGAAAACGGTGCGATCGGAGGCGGAAAGCCTGCGAGTGTCGCTCGCGCTCATCCCAAGGGCGAGCAGCGAGATGATCTCCGATTCGGGCATTACGGGATTGGAGCTCAGCTCCGCCTTCCAGCGCTCGATATTTCCGGACGCATAGAGCTGGACCTTGATCCCGCTGACATCGGTGTTCGCGGTGAGTGTGAATCGGGGATTGATCACGGTCGGATTGTCGAACTCGGCCGCGGCTGACTGAATCTGGAACACGCGGTCCTTGAAGATCATCTTGCCCTGGATCAGCTCCGCATTACCCAGGATGCGCGGCGTATCCAGCGTGTTGACCACCTTGAGATGTCCCTTGGCGACAGCGTCGAACAAGTCGTTCTGGATCACCACGTTGCCGTCGGCGCGGACATCGATGTCGAGCTTGAACTTGGGATAGTCGCTGGCGCGGGCAAGGGTCGGCGGCGGGGTATAGCGCGCCGCCTTGAGCGAATCGCCGCTGCGCTTTTGCATGACTTTCTCGCGCGACAGCGCGGATTCCACAACGGTGCTGCCGCTGATCAGGTAAGGGATCCGGTCGCCGCTTACGGCGATCGTTCCGCGCACCTTGGCGTACTGAAAGGGGAAGACCTTGATTTTGCTTCCTCCGACGAACCCTTTGAGATCGATCATCGGGAATCGGTCCGCGAAAAGCGTGATCTTGCCGCTGGCATTGGCGTGGCCGCCCGCGAGATCGGCCTCCAGCTTCTGCACGCTCAGGACGTTCTGCTCGAGGCTGAACTGCCCGGTGACGTTCTCGAACGGGGACTCGACCGAAGGGACGAGGAACGTGCCTCCAGCCACTTCGGCGCGACCGGCGAAGACGGGCGCCTTGAGAGCGCCCGTAAGCGCGAAATCGAGCCCGACCTTTCCGGAAGCCTGCGACACCGACGAAGTGACGAACTCGACCAGAGATAGATCGACGTCTCCGGTGACGCTGCCGCGAATGTTCCCTTCGCGCGAGCGCAAATCGAAGGAAGCCTCGCTCCCCTTGCCCTTGAGCGTCAGGCCCGTGAGATCGAACGTGCCGTCATTCATGCGGATCGAGACCGGTCGCGCGAGCTTGAACTCGGAGCCCGTCTTGGCGAGCCGGTATTCGGTGAAGCCGAGGTCGCCCGAGGCGCGGTCCCAGTCGGAGCCGCGGAACGAAAGATTCACCTCTCCGGAGACCGTTCCGGCAAGGCCCGGATCGGTGATGCTCCGGGAATTGAGCAGCATCAGAGCGGGCGCGAAGTCAAAGCGCCGTGCCACTCCGCGTAGGTAACCGGTGCTGCCGGTCTTCGCATCCTGGGAAAATTCGAAAGTGCCCGCGCCGCCTTCGAGCGAGGCGCTGACCAGAAGACTTCCCTCCGCGCTACGTACGGTGATCTGACTGGGCGCCATGCCCTGGCCCCGGACCGACATGTCGGTGACGAGGATCTGCGAACCGGAGCGGATCGATCCCGGCTTGCCGCTGCCGACGCTGTCGATGCTGATCTTGCCGCGGATCGGGACATCGAGTTGCGCCACCCAGTCGAAGTCGTTGATCGACATCTGTTCGGTGTGAAACTCCCAGTCAAATCGCTGCTCTCCCGCGGCGGAATCCTCCGTGTCAGCCGCGATCCGTGCGTTGATGCGCCCCTTGTGCTTGGTCGCCTTGAAATCAGAGATATGATAGCGGCCCTGGTCATACCCGCCGACGAGGCTGACTCGATCCAGCTTTTCGCCGAGGTACTCCCAATTGGAGCCCGTCATGCGCGCCGAGACGATGAGCTTCTTCATGTTCAGCCCGCCACTCACGGTGACGTCGCCGCCGACCGGGCCGTTGAGCGAGCGGGGGAACCACCAGAGATCCCGCGTCTGCTGGTCAAAGGTGCGGATGAGATCCGCCATGTTGCCTTCGGGCACGCGGATGCTGATGCCGACGCTTTCGCGCTCGCCGAGCTCAAGCTTTCCTTCGGCGGTATAACGGGTCCGGCCCTGCTGGATCTGAAGTCCCGTCAGCAGCAAATCCTGCGGATCGTCGTCCCAGGTCACCCGCCCCTTGAACCGGCCAAAATCCATTTTGAGATACGAGGCCTGGTCGAGCTCGGTATCGAAATCGACGAACACGCGGGCCGCCGGGCCATGAACATGAACGGCGAGCGATCCGACGCCACGGATATCGTTTTCCGCGATCTGGCCGATATCCTCGAAGTTCACCGCGCCCTGGGCCTTGAGGTCGTATCCGGTCTTGAAATCGATCTTGCCGCCAAGCGCGAGCCGAGTGCGGGGAAGCGCGACGGTCACGCCTTCTGGGTGGACCCCGACGGGATCGATGCGGATATTGCCCTGTAGTTCGATCGGGCTCTTGAGGTCGAGCACCTTGTGCAGAGGCTTGGTCTTACCGAGACGCTGGTTATCGAGCTGGAAATCGAGGACCTTGAGGTCGACCTTGGAAAGCAGCGCCCACGGCGCGCGTCCAGTCGCCGGCGTGTAAGTGAGAAGAAGCGGACCGGTCACGCGGAAATCCAGGCCATAGACGTCTTTGAGCGCGACAGCCGCGAGCCAGTGGATATGCGCTCGCTCAAGCTCGATTGGAATCGTCATCGGCTCCTTGCCCGCGCGCCCGGGCCGGAGCTTGAAGGAGCCCAGCGTGACCTTGCCACCGCCCGCGGACTGCTGGCCGCCCACGCGCCGACGCTCGGGCGATTGCAGCACGCCCTTCTCGATGGTCAGCTCGCCGCCGTCCTGGTCGGAAGTCCAGGCGCCTTGGAGGTCCGCGCGATCCACTTCCCAGCGGCCAAAGCGCGCTTCCTCGAGGCCGAACCTTCCGGTTGCCTTGAGCGTCTCGACAGTGCGGGCCAGATTGGCCGTGTCGACGACACCCTGGATCCCACCGTTGAAAGTCGCCACGCCCGCGATCGGCTCCTTGAGGCCCGGAGCGAGCGCGGCGATCACGCGCGCCAATTCTCCGCGCGCGCGGGCCGTGCCGTCCAGTGCCAGGTTCCGCGTGTTGAGGATGTCGCCCTTGAGCGTGACTTTGGCTTCGGCGTCCAACCCCTCCGCTTTGACCACGAGCTCGTTCAAGGTGGCGCCAGCGGCGTTGACCTGCGCGCTCGCGCGCACGGACTCCACCTTGCTCAATGCCGGGATGCCCTTGAAAACCGAGCCCTCGAGCCGTCCCACGTCGACAAGCACTTCGTAGCCGAGCCCGCCTTTGCCTGTCCACTGCCCCAACCGGAGCGCGGCCGCCTGAAACTCGATGCTCTCGCCCGTCTTGAGGACCAGTCGCACGTGGGTGTTCTCGATGGCCACCGCCTCCGCGCGCACCTGGAAGAGCTCATCCCAGTGAAGGCCGGGGAGCAGCTTGCGCGAGCCGGAAGCCTTGGCCTTCACGGGCTGACCTGCAGGCAGGATCAGGTTGAGATCTCCGCCGGAGATCACCACCTCGTGCACCCGAATGTCGCCGGAAAGCATCTGAAAGGGCTGGAAGTTCAGATCGATCCGCTGCGCGCGGACCGAGGATCCCGCCGGCAGCTTAAGGATGTTGTTGTCGCTGAGCGCGACGCTTGGATTGCGAAGCGACAGACCGGGAGGAAACAGTTTGATCGCGAACTCCGAGAAATCCGCGTTGATTCCCATGTCCGCCGGCACATATCTCGAGACGACTTGCTTGGCGAGTCGGGCGAAATGGGGCGTCTGGATGTAGTAGACCAGGGCCGCCACCAGGCAGCTCACGACGGCCATGAAGATGAAGAAGGGATTTCTGAGCTTGCTCACGCGGCCTTTGTCGCTCTCATCCGGGCCCCGCCCCGCCTCCGCTTCGTGAGGCGGCCTCCTCGACTGACTTGAGCCGGCGGGCGGCGTCCCGATAATGGGGATCGATCTTTCGAACCTCCACGTACCACTGCGCGGCGACCTCCGGCTTTGCGAGCTGCTCGTAAGCGCGGCCCATCAGATAAATGAAGTCGAGCTTGTCCTCGAGCGACACGTCGGAGTCCCGGAGAACGGACTGAATCTGCATGGTCGCCTCGAACGCCCGACCGGCTGCGATCGTGGCGTGAGCGATCAAGCCCGCGCACACCAGCAGGTCGCGCGCGTGCCCGGCGGGATCCTGGAGAAACGCGCGATGGGCAGCCTGGAACTGCCGAATCGCGACTTCGAAGAGATTCATCTCCAGAAAGGCAATTCCAAGATCGATCCGGTCCCGCGCGCCTAGTCCTACGAGCTCGCGGTCCAGCCGATCCGCGTATTCCCGGATGAATTTCTCGTCATCAAAGAGCGGTGAAAGCGGCCGATTGTCCTCCTCAAGGCGGAGCTGCAGATCGCGATCGAGGCCGGCCAGGACTTCATCAGGATCGATCTCAGCGACGGCATCTCGCCTGCGTGCGCGGGGTGCGTGATCTTCACCAAAGATCTGCTTGAGCTCGACCGCATGGATTTCCTCGAGCATATCGCGCGCGCGCAACTCCTCGGGATGGCGGACTCTCACCTGCCGAAGCACCTTTTTGGCCTCTTCGTAGAGACCTTCGTTGATAAGGATCCGCGCTGAATGAAGCTGGTCATGAGGATCTTTGTTGGGATCTTTGTCCTGCTTTTGGCGCGCGTCTTCTGAAGGCCGCTTCGGAACAGCCGGATCGGACGTGCTCTCTGACAAGCCACCTGACGCGCGCGACTCGAGTTCTGGACGCAGCTGCCTCGTCCACACCGCCGTTTTTTCGAGGAGGTCGTCGCCTAGATCGACTGATGTGCCTTCAAGGTCCGGGTCCTTGCGTGAGTCGTTTACCACAACTCACTAATTTTACTCGTTTTTGGGAATGAACTCTTCCAAAAAATGAGTGTCGTAATCCGAGTCGATGAACTTCTGGTGATTGAAGATCTTCTTATGGAACGGAATGTTGGTCTTGATCCCCTCGACGATGAACTCGTCAAGCGCCTGACGCATCTTCGCGATGGCGTCGAGGCGGTTCGGCGCATGAACGATCAACTTACCGAGCATGGAATCGTAGAACGGCACGACCTTGTACTGATCGTAAACGAACGAATCCACACGAACTCCATAACCACCCGGAGTATGGAGCGCGGTGATCGTGCCAGGGGACGGACGGAAGTCGACCGGATCCTCGGCGTTGACGCGGACTTCGACGGCATGCGAGCGGATCTGCACGTCTTCCTGCTTGATCGTCAGCTTTTTGCCGGCCGCGGAGCGGATCTGCTCCTTGATCAGATCGATGCCTGTGACCATTTCAGTCACTGGATGCTCGACCTGAATACGAGTATTCATCTCCATGAAGTAGAATTCCTTGGTGTTGCGGTCGACCAAGAACTCCACGGTGCCCACGTTCTCGTAATTAACGGCATTGCAGAGCCGCAGCGCGGCCTCACCCATCTTCTTACGAAGGACGGAATCGAGGATCGGACTTGGGCTTTCCTCGATCAGCTTCTGATGGCGGCGCTGCACGGTGCAATCGCGCTCGCCAAGGAAGATGCGGTTGCCATACTTGTCGCAGAGAACCTGGATCTCGACGTGGCGGGGATGCTCACAAAACTTCTCGACATACATCGCCGGGTTGCCGAAAGCGGCCTGCGCTTCGGAAGCCGCGCGTTCAAAGGAGTTCTTGAGCTGCTGGGAATCGCGAACCACGTGAATGCCGCGCCCACCGCCGCCCGCCGCGGCCTTGAGAATCACCGGATAGCCGATCTTCTCGGCCTCCTCGAGTGCGGCCTGAGCGTTCGGAACCGCGGACACCGTGCCGGGAAGCATCGGGACGCCCGCTTCACGCGCGATCGCGCGAGCACGAGTCTTCTCGCCCATCGCCTCGATGTTCGCTGGAGACGGACCGATGAACGTGATCTTGCACTCGCCACAAAGACGGGCAAACTCCGCGTTTTCCGAAAGAAAGCCGTAACCCGGATGGATCGCGTCCGCACCCGTGATGTCGGCCGCGCTCAAAAGACTGGCGATATTGAGATAGCTCAATTTGGACTGCGGAGGACCGATGCAGACCGCTTCGTCCGCGAGCTTGACGTGCAACGAGTGCTCGTCCGCGGTGGAGTACACCGCGACCGTGGAGATACCCAGCTCCCGGCAGGCACGGTTTGAAGATCGGCGGCCAACGTGGCGCGATTCA
>CAYXVB010000080.1:0-15463 GCA_964467785.1 uncultured Bacteriovoracaceae bacterium | reverse complement strand
CTCCTCAAGGGTCTCGAGGCTCAGGGCGTGGATGCGTCAACCCGCCGCGCGATGGTCACTCAGACGCTCAACACTGCGCCGGTACCTGTCAATGCCGGTCCCGAACTCCCTTCGATCGGGCCCAAGGATGCACCGATCACGATCGTGGAGTTCAGCGACTTTCAGTGCCCTTACTGCCGACTGGGCGCCTACACGATGAACGCCGTCGTCAAGCGCAACCCGGGCAAGGTACGAGTGGTGTTCCGCAACTTCCCCCTCGATCCGAGCTGCAACCCGCTGATCAAGGGCGCCGGCCACGCGGTTGCGTGCGAGGCCGCTCGTGCGGCCGTCTGCGGCCAAAAACAAGGCAAGTTCGAAAGCGTTTACGAAGAGCTTTTCGATCGCCAAGCGGAGCTGGTCAAGTCGCGCCCCACCGAAGTCGCCAAGGCAGCTCATGGCGTCGACGGAGCCGCGCTGACGGCATGCATGGCCGCCAACGATACCGCGTTGTCGATCTCCCGCGACATCGAGGAAGCCAAGCAGCTCAACATTCAGTCGACGCCGACCTTCTTCATCAATGGCCGTAAGATCGAAGGTCTCTATCCGACCGCGGTCTGGGACCAGTTGATCGATGAAATCCTCTCGGTGCAGGTGAAGTAAAAGGTTCCAGGTATTACCCGATGTCTTCGCCTCTATTGATCGACAGCCACTGCCACCTCACTTACGACTACGCCCCGAAGTCGCAGGAACAGCTTCTGCGCGAGGCCCGTGAGGCGGGCGTCACCGCAATGGTCACGATCGGTGTCGATCTGGGAACGATTCCGCAGGTCGAAAAGCTCTCGGAAACATACGACTTCATCTACCATACGGTGGGCGTGCATCCGCACGAAGCGATCACGATCTCACCCGCGGACTTCACGGTGCTCGAAAAAGCCGCGCATCATCCCAAGTGCCGGGCGATCGGCGAGATCGGCCTCGATTATCATTACGATCACTCGCCGCGGGACATCCAGCGCGCTCAGCTCGATCAGCAACTGGGACTCGCCCTGCGAGTCAACCAGCCGGTGGTCGTCCACTCCCGCGAAGCGGAGGACGACCTGCTCGCCTCGCTCAAGGAGTACGCCCGTCACGTACCCGCGGGGCGCCCCTTAGGCGTCATCCACTGTTTCAGCGGAACGCGCGCCTTCGGCCAAGCCTGCCTCGATCTCGGGTTTTACATCTCTTTTTCTGGAATTCTGACCTTCAAGACTGCGGAGGATCTCCGAAGCTGTGCGCGGGACTTTCCGTTGGACCGACTCCTGGTCGAAACCGATTCGCCGTACCTCGCTCCGATCCCCCACCGCGGCAAAAAGTGCGAACCTTCGATGGTGCGCCTCACTGCGATGAAGTTGGCCGAAGTCAAAGGCCTGACCTTGGAGCAAGTCGCTGAAGCCACGACGAAAAACGCGCGGACCCTATTCCGCCTACCCTGAGCGCCGGATTTAAGGATCCCTTAAGGGTTTCGGAGTAAGACTGACCCATGACGTTGATTCACGCTGACCGAAATCCATTGCTCCTGTTGGTGTTGACCCCGCTTTTTTTCGCGCCGACCCCGGCAGTTGCATCAGCGTCGGCATCGGCGCAGGTCTTGACCGTAAACTGGCTTCCCGACTACCGCACGGGCGAGGAAACCTGCGCGCCATCGGGTGATCCCGACGCAGCACGCACCGCGGGAGAGCTTGGCAATCGCGTGGAAGTGCCCGTGGATTATTCGCGCCCCGCGGGGCCTCAAACTTCGATCTACTATTGGACTCGCCAAGAGATCCGTCCCGAGCTGCCTTTCGTGGTGTTTGCAGCGGGTGGCCCCGGAGCCTCCATGCACGGCAGCGAGTTTCGCGGCCTGGATGCCGAGTTCAACATCGTCTATTTCGACCCAAGAGGCATGAACTGCTCGAAGCCCGCGGATCGCGCAACCTATCGGGACCCCGCCTTTTACTCCTCCGTGGCGATCGCCCGCGACATTGAGGAGATCCGCAAGTCCCTCGGTGCGCCCATGATTTCAGTATATGGGCACTCGTACGGAACCGTGGTCGCGACGATCTATGGCTCGCTCTTCCCACGCTCGACCCGCGCGGTGGTCCTGGAGGGCACCATCGCCCACGGGGGCAACGGCCTTTATCGCGCGGAGTCCACCCGCGCGCTGATGCAGGCCAAATTCGACTCCTATCCGGAAGCGCAACGCGAGCGCATCCTCGAGCTTTCGAGGGATCCCCTGGCGCCGCCCACCTGGTTCTCGCGCGCCGCGCGATTCATGATGTACCTCGACGAGCCGTTTACCAAATTGGACTACTGGCTCGATACGGTGCTCGCGATGTCGGGTGACAACCTCTATGCGGCGCTACACACTTTTGACGATTACCCGCCTGACGAGGCTGAGTTCGGCTTCGGCCTGATGCTGCATCTGATGATTTCCTGCCAAGAGCTGGGGCAGGACTCGCCGCACGCGAGCTTTTACTACCGCTTTGACTTCCGCGGCCGATTAATTCCCGACCTGCGGATGCCAGGAGCGCAAGACAACCATGACCTTTGTCGCGAGCTGGGCGCACGGACCCGCGAGCTTTACTCGGCACAATCTTATCCGATCGAAGTCCCGGTCAGCTATTTCCAGGGTGAAACCGACGGCGCCACCCCGCAGGTCGAGGCGCTGGATCATTTCTCGAAAGTTCCGCGCGGCTTTGCCCAATTCTTCCAATTGGAAAAAGGCGGCCATCAGCCGGGGCTGAGATTTCTTCGCGGCCTGCCCGAAGACGAATCCACCCCGGGCGAACAGGAGACCAACCGCGTTCAGCGCCGGATCTTCGCCGAAGCTGTTCTGGGACGCCCCGTCAGCTCCGCCTGGATCGATCGCTTCAACTCGCTCAGCCCGCTCCGGTGGTCTTACAGCGCTTCGGAAGGGCGCATCGCCCAGTCTGGCTTGTAGAAGTACCGCTCGTACTGGCGCGAGAGCGCGGTCCAACGACCGGGAGTCTCGTCCTTTTCGATGAACTGCGAGATGGAATTCACCTTGGAGTCGAGATCGTCGATCATGTGCACGAGCACGGCCTCGAGGATCTTGGGACGCTTGGGCGAACCGTACTCGAGGACGCCGTGGTGCGCGAGGATGAGATGCTTGACGAGGATTTTCTTGTCCTCGGGGAAAGCGCCCGGCAAGCGCCCGCTTTGGGCTTCCAGCTCGCGGATCTTGCGGTCGACGAGCTCCACGCCCATCACCAGGTGGCCGATGAGCTTGCCTTCGGTCGTGTAATCAGTGACGCGGTCGTAAGACAGCTCCCAGATCTTGCCGATGTCGTGAAAGAAACCGCCCAAGAACAGAAGGTCTCGATCGACGAGCTTGCCGTAGTGACTGGCGAGATGATCGAGGATACCGGTGATCGAGATGACATGCTCGAGCAAGCCCGTCTTGTATGCGTGATGCACGGACTTGGCGGCAGGCGCGCGCTTGATGCGGTCGACGATGTCGGCGTCGTCGATGAGAACCGCTTCGGCGAGGGCCTTGTAGAACGGGTCCTTCATCGTGGCGACATAGCCCTTGAGCTGAGCGTAGAGCGCCTCAGCGTCGAGTGTCCCCTCGGGCACGAAGTCCTTGAGGTCCACCTCGTCCTCGCGCAGGACCTGGAGCTTGCTCACGACGACTTGGCGACGGCCCTGATAAACTTGGCAGCGACCATCGACCCAAACGAGAGCGTCGCGCACGGCCTGGCCCGCGTACTTGGAGGCGTCATCCCAGAGCATCGCCTGGATCTCGCCCGTACGGTCCATGAGGACCAGATTCATGTACGGCTTGCCGGTTTTTCCAACCGCCAAAGCGCTGAATTTGATCAGAAACGGGGAGGAAACGGTGTCTTTGTCACGAAGGTCCTGGCTAAACTGGGTCTTAGTCGTCATAAAGAGCGCCCGTCATAGCACAAAAAGATCGATCGGGTAGATTTTTGGGGCTCGCCGCGTCAAAAAGAGAGCGACTTTTCGCCAATCTAAAAACTTGATAAGGCTGTGTTCATGCGTTCTTGGATCTTCGAACCTCAGACCTCCTCTCCTGTGCGCTGGCAATGGGTCAGCCTGACTGGCCCGGACGCCCGCGACTTCCTCCAAAGGCTCAGCTCCGCCGACGCCAAGCACCTGCCCGTGGGCTCGGGCAGCGGAGGCTGCTTTTTGACCCCGACCGGAAAAGTGCTCTCAGTCTTCACCCTCTGGCATTACGGAGAGCAAGAGTTCGCCTTTGAATTCGACGGCGGTTCCGACGGCCATTGGCGCGACAACCTCCTCCAGACCATCGATCGCTACACGTTTGCGGAACGGATGACGCTCACTCCGGTGGAAAGCCTCGAATCGCGCTGGATCTTCTGCGAACCGGCGGACGAAGCCAAGCTCCTCGCGGCGATAGGAACCCCGGAACTACAAGCAGACCGCACGGTCGCCATCGATGAGGAGATCCGGATCAACCACCGCGGCACGCGAGACTTCGGCCTGGTCTGGCTCAGCGTCTGGGCGCGTCCGGCGCGATTGCAGCAGTGGCTTGAAAAAGCCTTGCCTGAGACGGCCAGCTCCCCCGCGGACTGGAGGATGCTGGAGCGCCGTCGGGTGGATTCGGTCCGCCCCTGGACGGGGCTGGAGATCGACGAAAACACCATGCCGCTCGAAGCCGGCCTTTACGAAGCCGTGGCCCAGCAAAAAGGCTGCTATCCCGGGCAGGAAGTCATCGAGCGCGTGCTTTCGCAGGGCGCGCCGGCAAAGCGCCTCGCTCGCATCGAGGGAAACCTCCAAGGATCCGCAGGAGCCCCCGAAAAGGGACAGGAAATCCTGAATTTGGCCGAGCCACCGGCCGAGATCGGCAGGGTCACTTCCGTCATCATCGAGGGTGACCGATTCTTCGCCTTGGGTTACCTTAGGAAGATCCACGCGAAGGAGGGGCTCGCCGTTAGACTTCCGTCAGGATCGACGGGGACGGTGACCCGCATCTCAACTGATGGCGGAACAGATCTCGGCAACGCCGACAGCAATCAGCTGTCGAGGCAGTAAAGCTCTCCAGACATTCCTCGCCCTTGCACTGTGCCTGAGCGCGTCCGCGCTGGTGGTCGGGTGCGCGTCGCCCCCCGGAGTCGGCGACTACCTCGCCCTCTCCCCGCACTGGACATACAAGACGCTCGAGACCGAGCACTTCCGCGTGACCTTTCCCGAGGAGCTCGAAGACGTCGCGCGCCAATCCGGCCTCGCGCTCGAGGAGGCCCACCGGATCCTCGTGCCCGCGCTCAAATGGGACCCCACCCAGCGTTCGGGTCTCACCGCGTCCAAAACCCAGGTACTGGTCGTCGACAACATCGATTCGGCCAACGGCCTCACTTCGGCGGTCGGTCGCTTTGGGATGGTCTTCAATGCCAAGCCGCCGGAGAACTGGTATTCCATCTACGCGTACGACGACTGGCTCCGTCTGCTCGCGATCCACGAGTACACGCACTTTCTCAACATGGATCCGACCCACGGCTATGCCACCTGGCTGCGCGTGGTCTTCAGCGATGCGGCGTTACCCAACTCGCTTTGGCCCTCCTGGATGCTCGAGGGGCTCGCCGTCTACATGGAGACCCGGCACACCAGCGGAGGACGCGGTCGCAGCTCCTTTTACGACATGATCCTCCGCGCGGCGGTGGATGAGAGCGTGCTGGATCGTCCCGAGTTCATCACGCTGGACCGGATCACCGGTCCCAACCCGTATTATCCGCTCGGTGAGACCGCCTACCTCTTCGGTTACCAGCTGATGAGCCGGATCGCCTCGGAACCCTTTAACGGCCAGCCCCGCGGCGACGCCGCGCTGGGCGAGATGTCCTGGCGCTCCGGCGGCCGCTTCCCTTTCCTGATCAATGGCAACCTCGAAAACATCACTGGCAAGAACTGGTACCGCTACTGGGCGGAATGGAGCGAGGACACCCGCCGTCGCGCTTCGGCGCAACTCGCCGAGATCCGCGCCCAAGGCGAGACCCAATTTGACTGGGAGACCACCACGGGACGGGAGACCCTGGGCTCCGCCTTTTCGCCCGACGGCCGCTGGCTGGCCTGGACTCAAAGCACGGATGATCTTTCGATGTCGGTCTTTCTGCGCGACTTGCGCACTGGAAACACCCGCCGAATCGAGCGCAAGAGCTTGGGCGCCACAATGGCCTTCACCCCGGACTCGCGCACGCTCGTGATGAGCGCCCTGCGCCGGATCGACAACTACAATCTCACCAGCGAACTGCTCTCCTACGATGTCGAGCGAGACGAGCTGCGGCAGCTCACGAGTGGCTGGCGCGCCTCGGATCCCGACGTCTCCGCCGACGGCAAATGGGTGGTGTTCGGTCGCACCGATCGCGGCCGAATGACCCTCGCCATCGCACCGCTCGAGAGGGACGAATCGGGCCGGCTTCAGCTCCGTTCCTATCGCGATATCTATGTGCCCGCCGCGCGCGATACCGTGGGGACACCGCGATTCGCCAACATGGCTGGCACCCGGGTGGTGTTCTCGTCCCATCGCAACGGCCGGGCGAGCGAGGAGCTCCTCGAGCTCACCGTACCGGCGATGGAAGCGCATCCGGTCACGAGCGATGCGAAGCGCGGACTCCGCGTGCTGGTGGATAATGGCGCATTCAATCGCTTTCCGGTGGTCCATCCCGCGACTGGAGACGTGTATTTCGTCTCGGATACCAGCGGGGTGAACAACCTTTACCGACTGAAGCCACGTTTGGGCGCCAAGCCCGAGCCACTGACCAATCTCGTCACCGGCCTGATGTTGCCGTCGATCGACACGCAGGGAACCCTTCATGCGTCGGTGTTCGCCACACGCGGGTGGAATCTCGCACGACTCCGCATCACGCCGACCGCTCCAGTCAAATTGCCCTGGCCGCCACGGATTCAGTCCCCTCTCGCGCCGCCCCGCTCCGCCGAATCGCAGACGCCCGTCTCGGAGTCGGCCCGCGCCGCGCTCAACGCGCCGATATCCGACTATTCGCTCTGGCCCAGCATCCTGCCCCGCCAGTGGACGCCGCTGCTCTGGGCCAATTCCCGATCCTTTTTTGTCGGCGGCGAGATCCTGGGATTCGATGCCACTGACCGCCACCGTTACTTCGGTGCGGTGCTGCTGGATCTTTCCACTCTCGTGCCGGACATCAACCTCGTGTATGCCAACCGCACGCTCGGTCCGACTTTGACTTTCTCGGGACAGCAGCTGACGACGTCCTATGCCTATGACCCGACGACCGGCGCACTCAAGAGCTATATCCGCAAGTCGCAAGTGTATCTCGGCGCATCGCAACCCATTCGCTCCACCCACTGGACGCTCACGCCCGCAGTGGCCTTTAACGGAGCGCAGCTCGCGCTCATCCAGCCCGGCGCCAATCCCTCGGACGGTGACGTCGTCGCGCGCGGCCGCTTTGTGCCGAGTCTCGACGCCGGCATATCCTACTCCAACACGGACGCCTCGGACCTCGCGATCACGGCGGAGGAGGGCCGCAGCTACGCGCTCGGGGCCCGACTCTACCCGATCGGTCTGAGCAGCCCCATCGTCAAAGGCTTCGCCAAGGCCAACCATTTCCTGCCACTGGGAAATCATCACGTCTTGCTCGCAAGCCTCAAGGGTCAGATGGTCTCTCTGATCCCGGATGTCGTCTCGACAGCGGTCAACACGCAGGGGCGCGTCGCCTCGTCGCTGGTGCAGACGATGCCCTCTGACTCGCTCGATCAGCTCGCGATCCGCGGCTATCCAGGACTGCTCTTCTATTCCAAGTCCACGGCGGTCGCGTCGTTCGACTGGCGCTTCCCGCTCGCGCGGATTTTCCGGGGCTGGGGCACGCAACCCGTGTTCATGAACCATCTCTTCGGCTTCGCGTTCGGCGAGGCGTCTTGGTTCCCCGGCTGGGAGCCGGGCGCGCCGCTCCTGCCGTCGGCGGGCGGTGGACTTCGTCTTTCGACAGAGCTCTTCAATCAGCTGCCCCTGGTCTTCTCGGTGGAGTACCATCAGGGCTTTTCCGAAGTCGCGGGCGGTCGCGGCGAATTCTTCGTGCAGGCGGGGCTGCAGAATTTCGGCTTCTGACCGGGAGGTCGAACCGCAAAGGACCCAGTTCAGCCCAAACGGCCCGTCATCTCCAGGGAGAGAAGCTTCTTCTTGATTGAAAGTCCTCCGGCATAACCGCCGAGCTTTCCGCTTTCGTTGATCACACGGTGGCAAGGAACGATGAGCGCCACCGGATTTTTTCCGTTCGCGCTTCCCACCGCGCGGCAGGCGTTTGGATTGCGGAGTGCGCGGGCGATATCCCGATACGACCTCGTTTGTCCGTAAGGGATCTTTCGAAGCGCTGCCCAGACCCGCTTTTGAAACTCGGTCCCCTCCAGCTGAATGGGGACATCGAATTGTTTGCGCCGACCTCTCAGGTATTCCGCGATCTCGCGCTCCGCCCGATCCAACATTTCGGCCGCCGAAGTGCCTGGACGGACCTGGGGTAACTTCTGAGCCTTCCAGAAGATACCGTGCAACCCCCCAGCAGAAGCGACAAGATAGAGGGTCCCGAGCTGGGACTGAAATTTTCTTTGAAAGGTTTCCATTGATTCGCCCTTACCGAGTTTGATCAGCCCTGCTTTGGCAGTGGCCGTCTTCAGTTTTTCAACTTTATACAGGCACTCGCCTGCCAACCGTCTACAACAGCTGGACAAAAATAGATCCGCATCCGAAATCGCTCAAGGACTATCAAATCGGCCAGCATCTGATCTAGGTTGCTTGATCCAGCGCTTCGATGCGCCGCTATCGCCTCAATCCTCCAACTCGAACCCTTGGTGCAGCACCTGTACCGCCGGCTTGATCTTGTCGCCATCAATGAGGCAGGAGATCTTGATCTCGGAGGTGCTGATCAATCGGATTCGGATTCCCGCCCCCGCAAGCAGGCCGAACATGCGCGAGGCGACGCCCGGATGGTGCTGCATCCCCACACCGACAACGCTGACCTTGGCCAGACCGGGCTCCTCGACAAGCGTGCCGACTTCGCCAAGTCGCTTGAGCACGTCGCGCACGAGCAACCGATCGCTCTCGCCCACCGTGAAACTCAAGTTGAGCTGATTGTGCTCATTGGAGTCCTGAACAATGACGTCGACGACGATCGCGGCCTTGGCGAGCGCGTCAAAAACGCGGGCGGCGGCGTCGGGACGATCCCCCAGGCCCTGTAGGCGGAATTTGACCTGCGCCGGGTCCGCGGCGACGCCAACCACGACGACCTTCTCCATATTCGAGCTTTTCGACACCTCTTCCATCGACATCACGCGGGTACCCTCCACCGGACTGAAACTGGAACGGACATGCAGCGGCACCTTGTACTTGGCCGCAAGTTCGACGGATCGGATCTGGAGCACCTTGGCGCCGAGGCTCGCCAGTTCCATCATTTCTTCGTAAGAAATCCGGCCGATCTTGCGCGCGTTGGGGCAGATCCGCGGATCGGTCGTATAAACGCCGTCGACGTCCGTATAGATCTCGCAGTCGTCAGCATGGAGCGCGGCCGCGATGGCTACGGCGCTCGTATCCGAGCCGCCCCGTCCGAGCGTGGTGATATTCTGCTCTGAGTCGACGCCCTGAAAGCCCGCGATGACCGGGATGATTCCGCGCGAAATGAGACGATTGAGGAGACTCGTGTCGATCTTTTGGATCCGCGCCTTGGAAAAAACGCTGTCGGTGAGGATGCCGATCTGGTGTCCGAGCAGCGGACGTGCTTTGGCTTCGGCCCCGGTCGCCCCCCCAAGCGTATTGATCGCCAGGCTCACCAGACCGCAGGCGGCTTGCTCGCCACTGGCAATGAGCATGTCGTACTCGCGCGAATACGGCACGGAATTGATCTGCTGCGCTAGGCCCACGAGGCGATTGGTCTCCCCCGACATCGCCGAAACGACAAGCACGATGCGGTCGCCACGCGCCTGACTTTCCAGGGCCCACTTGGCCACATGCTGAATCCGTTCGATCGACCCGACTGACGTTCCGCCGAACTTTTGGACAACAAGTGCCATGAACTTTTGCATATGCAAAATCGCATCAAGTTACAATGGCCCTTCCAAACGCATTCCAACCATCAGACATTTGACGCGGCGTACATCAAAAAGGAAGCGGATACCTCTTGGGTTTATGATAAGGCCTTGTGTCTATGGCTATCCATCATCCAAACCTTTTTGAAGGCAAGAAAGCACTGATTTTCGGCGTCGCCAATGAGCGCAGCCTGGCTTGGGCCATCGCCCGCGAGCTCCACGACAGCGGCGCGACCCTCGGCTTCACCTACATGGGCGAGGCGCTTGAGCGCCGCGTGCGCCCGCTCGCCGAAAGCGTCCAGTCCGATCTGATCGTCCCCTGCAATGTGCAGGACGACGGGCAGATCAATCAGGTCTTCGCGCAGGTCAAGGAGAAGTGGGGGCACATCGATATTCTCGTCCACTCCGTCGCGTTCGCCAATCGCGAAGATCTCGAAGGCCGCTTTGTCGACACGTCGCGCGCCGGCTTCGCCACTGCGATGGACATCAGCGCCTACAGCCTCGTGGCGCTCGCCAAGCGCGCCGAGCCCCTGATGGAAGGCCGTGAAGGCTCTATTCTCACCCTCTCTTACTACGGCGCCGAAAAAGTCGTCCCTGGCTACAACGTCATGGGCGTCGCCAAGTCGGCGCTCGAGGGCTGCGTGCGCTACCTCGCCTATGACATGGGTCCCCGAAAAATCCGCGTCAACGCGATCTCGGCCGGCCCCGTCAAGACGCTCGCCGCCGCGGGCATCCGCGACTTCCGTAACATGCTCACCCGCGCCGAAGAAAAGACTCCGCTCAAAGAAAACATCTCGGCTGAGGATGTCGGCGCGTTGGGCGCCTTCCTACTCGGCCCGGGCGGGCGGCACATCACCGGCACCACGATGTACGTGGACAGTGGCGCCCACATTATGGGAGCCTGAGGGAGCGAGGAAGCTCCTGTGGCACAAACCGAACTTCACCGACATCTCGATGTCTCGCTTCGTCCCTCGACCCTGCTCCGGCTCGCCCAGGAGCGAGGGCTTGAGGCTCAGAGCACCAGTTTGGCGCGCTTTGAAGAAAAGCTCATACTCCGCAAGCCGCTCAAGGACCTGAGCGAAGTGCTCGGCACCTTTGTCCTTTTCCAGAAAGTGCTGGATCGACCCGAGGTGCTCGAGCAAGTCGCGTTCGAGGTCGTCGAAGACCTCTGGAACGAAGGGACGCGGATCGGGGAGCTGCGGTTTTCGCCCAGCTTCGTCTCCGAATACTCCGGCCTGAGCTGGGACGAAGTGCTCGCGGGCTTTGAGCGCGGCGTGGCTCGGGGTATCGCGAAGTTTCCGGAAATGAAAATCGGGCTACTCTGCATTGCGTCACGCGATTATGGCGTGGAAGCCGCCCAAAAAACTGTCGATTTCTACCTCAAGCACCAGGGCCGCTTTGCCGGGGTGGACCTGGCGGGCAACGAAAATCAGTTCCCCTGCCGAATGTTTGAGAGCGTCTTTAATAAAGCCCGCGCAGCCGGTGCCCGAATTACCATCCACGCCGGCGAAGACTCCGGCCCCGAGAACATTTGGGAAGCCATCGAGCTGTTAGGCGCCCAGCGCATTGGCCACGGGATCAGCTCAGTCCAGGACCCGGAGCTAATGAAACATCTGACCAAGCACTCGATTTGCTTGGAAATGTGCCCGACTAGCAATTGGTTGACCCGGGCAGTGCCCCATTTGGAAGCCCACCCTCTCCCCCTGGGGTTACTCTTCAGGACGAAATCCGCATTGCTCGCGAAAAGATGGGACTTTCTGAAGCCGAGCTCCGACTCTGTGAGGCTCATGCGGAAAAAAGCAGTTTTGTGAGAAAATAGAACTCTTTTTTGTTGCGGCCTGTTTCGCCTTTCGATAATACCCTTTTCATCATAATTGATGTTTTCCATGGGCGCCCCACTTCCCCCCCCACACACAGAAGCGGTGCCCGTGGCGATAAAGGACTCTGAGGGTCTCCCTCAGGGTCCTTTATAGTTTTTAGAGTTTGAAACTCCCCGAAACAAACCTGCCTTCGCCTCAATTCATTTCAATTCGCGAAAAATTGCGCCAGAAGTTTAACTGCCTGGAACGTCGGCAGGAGCAGGAGCTCTTTGCCAAAAATTCCGAGCGGCAGCCCGACCAGCGCGCCTGCAAAATAGACATGCAATAAGAGTGTGTTGATCAATCGGGCGATCCACTTCCATCCGACCACACTGCTGATCCAGAATGGCAGCAGAAACATCGCGAGGAGCCAGCAAACCTCGACGAATGCGAACGGAACGAACCTCGGATGATGGATCAGCTTATAAAAGAGTCGCTGTTTGCCTTCCTCGGTGAAGTAATCGCGCAAAGACCGACCTTCGCCGCCGCCCATCGCGGTGAGTAACATCTGCATTTGCCGAGTCCGCTGGGCGTGATGCTTCAGAATTTCGTCCGCGGACTCATCCCCCGATGAGGCGGACAGGGACTGCGCAGCCATGGGAGGCTGCTTGTAGGGAGGCTTGGCTAACGTCCTTGAGACCGCTTCATTCTTTAAGATCGCCCCGCCTGCGCCCGGGAGAATGCTCGGTCCGGTCGGCGCAGGATCTACAAAAAGCGTCTGCGGTTTGCGAGGGCTGATCTGCTCCCCTTGTGCGTTCACCGGATACGCGCAAAGAACCAGGGGCGCGGTGAGCACGAAGAGCACGCAAAAAGGTCCTCGTCGTGAGGGGCCGTAACCGGGCAGATGCATGCCTCTTTGATTCTGAGGTTGGGCGAACCCAATTGCAAGCCAGTCGCGTGCCGGGCCCGCGCGAAACTCAGCGCAAGGTCCCGATCTTTTCCAGAAGCTGGGCGTACGCCTGCTGCGCGGATACCGGAGGCCGGTTTCGGTCAAGGTCCTCCTGAAGTCCTTTGAGTTCGCGCAATACTCCATGAACGAGCGGTTGAGGCTCTCCAATTTTCCCGCTCTTCAGCAGATCAGAAACTATTCCTCTGGCGTTTCGACTTCGTTCCAGGAGGGTTTCGTCGAGCTTTCCTAAAAGATCGCCGTTTGCATCCGCCGCGATCGCCTCATGAAGCGATGTCGAGTCGAACAGCCTCTCCCGCCCGAAAAACGCTCCCCTGAGCCGCTCGTCAGACTCGATACTCTGTCCGAAGCCCAGCTGGACCAACGCCGTGATCAGCCGCGAAAGTCCCGACATCTGAAGGATCTCACTCCGGAGCTCGCAGCCCTTGACACCGGCTTGACGGATCGGCGGCGTCTCAATGCAACCCGCATCGGTGATCCGACGGAGAATCTCATCGCGCACCGCGATCCGTGCCACGGATAGCGCCGACTGCAAGCGCTGGTTAAAATGGCTGTCCTTCTTCATCTGCTCGACACTAGCGGGATCCAACTGGCCCGTATCGAGGCTCGACTCGAGAAGCCTTTTTCGAATGTCATAGCCCTGCTGCCAATTTTCAGCAGTAGCCTGGAAACCCACCGAATTTCCCTTGGGGGTCGACTCCGCATCGAGGGACTTGCGGCGGACATAGTAAATCAAACCATCAGTATAGTAATTCAAGTTTAATAGGGCGCCTCGACGGCATTGGCCGCTCCATGTGCCATTCAAATAATTGTAGTCCCCTGAGCACGGTGCGATCAAACTCGCCGAAGCCTCCACCTTGCCGATGCCCAAGGCGAATGCATTGCGCAGGTCATTGGGAAGAAACCGGTAAAATTCGGGAACACATCCGAGAACCGTGTTGTCGAAGGATCCATTATGAATCTCGAGAGGAAGAGTGAGCGCCGAATCCTGGTTTGCGTCCTTCCAGGGATCCACTCCGTGAAATCTCTCGCGGATCAGCTCTTCGCGGGTAAGTCGGATCAAATCGGCGACCCTTTCGGCGTGGGCGTCATGCTCCGCGAACAGCGACTGCCAGAAAACGTGGTTCGGCGAAACAGAAAGGCGTGCGTGGGTCGAAGTCAAAAGATGCGTGAACTCCGCAAGCCGTTCCCCGCTGCCGATCAGCGCCTGCACCGCCTGAGGATTGAAGACTTTCAAAAATGACGGATGCTCCCGGGACAGACGAAGAAAGGCCGAAGCGCCCATCGCCCAGCTCAGCGGATTTGCCGGCGCATCGGTTGTCGTGAGCCAGGCATTCAAGGCCGGATTGCCGAAGCTCGGATTCGCAGCGACTCGCGCCAGCCAGGGAAAGTTCTCATCGAGGCTGAATTGCGAAAGCACGCGTTCCATCGTGAACGAATCCGTCCGCTCTTCCGAGCTCGGGATCGATAACATATCCCTGGAGTTGACCACCGCATGCCGGCGGAAGGCGTTGAAGCAATCATTGACCTTCTCGATGCGCATCCACTGAGTTTCCAGCGTTTGATCGGAAAAAAAACATCTCGAAAGATCGGAAACGAGCTGCCGCTGATCAAAGCCTGCTCTCAAATAGGTGTGGGTATTCCTTTCCAGACGGCTCAACTGATGCTGGAGGCCGACAAGCGCGTATTGGGCTTTGATTACCTCGCCAGTGCCGGCGACGATGCTTCGCTCGATCTTTTCAAACCCGTCGACCATCGCGGAATAGACCTGGCGCAACTCCTGATCGACCTGGTCGAAACGACTGTCTAGGTGTCGGCCAAGCTCGCCCAAGTCACGTCGAAGATTTCCGATCTCTTGAAGAATCATTTGCTCGGGAGTGGGGCCGTTGGAAAGAGCTGAAAATAGATTGAGGGTCACGCCAAGCAGATCGCCAGTCAGAACCAGCCCGCTCATGCCGCCAGTCCCAGGCCGCAAGAGGCTTTGTTGATACCGCTGGACGACCGCTCCGGCCTGGAAGTAGGCGTTTCCCACCGCCTTCAACGCCTTTGCCGACGCCGGATCCGTGATTCCAATCAGGCTCGAAGCAATGAAAATTCCCGCCTGCGCCGCGGCCAGCTGTTCACGTTCGCGCTCCAGTTCAATCGCTGCCGATTTTTGCGAACGGGTGAATTCCTCGATGGCGGCGCCACTCTGCCGAAGCACACGGGACATCTCGCCCATTCCGGCAGTGATTCGTTTATCGAGCTGCTCCACTGATGCTCGCCCCGCACGGACCTCCGCCGTCAGGGCCGAAATGGCGACATGTTCCGCGAACTCGGGATCATTCATGGCGACGGCATCGGCGTCCGCGTCGCTGGGAACATGAGTCTGGGGCGCGATGAGAAGATCATGAATCGCCGCGGCCTTGGATCTCGGATCGGATTTGACCTGCGAAGTCCAATCGTCAAGTGAGATAGGCAGCGCCGCGAAGGCTTCCTCACGCTGGCGCTCGGCCTGGATCTGGCTGGAAAGCCGATATTGTGGACCGTAGACGGAGTCAGCGACCTGATCAGCGGCTCTGCCCAAACGGCCTCCCACGGTCTTGATCGCGCCACCGACCTGCGGAATCAGAGAGAAACCGTCAAGAAGCGCGTTGTAGAGATCCGAATCACTGAG
>CAYXVB010000079.1:0-15580 GCA_964467785.1 uncultured Bacteriovoracaceae bacterium | reverse complement strand
GTTTGTTCGACTCCCACGGTGTCATTTATCGAGCAGGTTGAAGTTTGCAGGTAAAGTACCGGCTCCCTCCAGACTTCGACTGAAGCGTCGCGAAAATGGCTCGAATATTGAATTTCGAGGCATTCATGAGATTGGGGCCCTCTTTTTCAATGGTCAAAGTGAGCATTCCGAGTCCAGGCAGGTCCGTCGAGTACAGATCCGAATAACCCCAGCGGTAAAACGGACTCTGTGAGTAGTCATAGTTTGTGACAAAGGTTTCGCCCTGAGGATGCTCGGGAGTTTCCTGGAATTGCGTGACGTCCGGGACATGCGCGCCGGAGCGTATCAAGATCCAGAGCCGGGCCGGAAGCCTTTGACCGCTGGCGGGATTAAGCTCTTGGCAGGAGTATCGAGTAGCTGCCCCGAAGTCTTGGACTTGGACTTGGGCGTAGGCGTGAGCGTCGGAGGCCCCGCCTGGGATCAGGTTCAGAAGCAGATAATACGCGAAGAGAGTTTTCACTTTGGGTCCTTTCTTTGAGGTTCGGAGTCAGGATGGTCATGACTTCCGAGGCCTGGAATACGGGGGGTTGACCTATTTGTGAAACAAATTGATTTTATAATCTAATCAGTTTAGCTAATGACATGAAGCTCAACTCCGCCCAGCTCGAAGCTTTTCAGGTCGCCGCAAGGATGCTCAATTTTACGCGGGCGGCCGCCTTCCTGCACATCACGCAATCCGCGCTTTCCCAGCGCATCTCGAAACTCGAGGACGAGCTCGGGACCGCGCTCTTTATCCGGGACCGGACCTCAGTGCGGCTGACAGAGGCGGGTCAGCAAACCCTGCGGTTCTGCCGACTGCATGAAACCGCCGAGTCGGAGCTCCTGGGCCGCCTGAAAGGTCAGCGTGGCGGCTTCGGAGGGGTTCTCAGGGTCGGTGGGTTTTCCTCGGTGAATCGATCACTGGTGCTGCCCGCGCTCGCCGGGCTCCTGGGCGCCCACCCGGCTTTGTCTTTTCAGTTGTTCACCCGGGAAATGGGGGAGCTCGACAGCTTATTGAAGAGCTCGGAGGCGGACTACATCCTCACGTCGCGTAGATCCGGTTCCGCGGAGATTGAAAGCCTCTTTCTCGGGGTCGAAGAAAGCGTAATGGTCCGATCGAAGAAAGCGACGAAGGTGGAAGGCATCTATCTCGATCACGATGAAAATGACGAGGTGACTCGCAATTATTTCCGCCAAAACAAGCTCGCTTTCAATCCAAAGGGAATGCGGTATTTGGACGATGTCTATGGCCTCCTGGATGGAGTCCGGGCGGGGTACGGGATGGCGGTACTTCCCCTTCATCTGATCTCGGACGTGAAAGACCTGGAGCCGGTTCATCCGTCGCGCAAGTTTCGGGTGCCGGTCTACCTGCAATACTTCGCGCTGCCTTATTATAGGCCGCTCCACGCTCAAGTCGTGGAGGCGATTCGAAGCCACTTCAAATCGAAGCTTTCGCAGTCCCCCGTCAGCTGAGGATCGGGCTTACTTCTTCTCCAGCTGCTCCGGGCTTGCTTCTTCGTCCGGTCCCACGGGATTCCAGAACACCAGGAGCGCCACGCCGAGCAAGATCGCCATGTCAGCGACATTGAAGATCCCGGTGCGCAGGCTTCCGATCCCCATGTTCATGAAGTCGATGACATGGCCTTGCGCGCGAAAAAGGCGATCGATCAGGTTGCTGATGCCTCCTCCGCCGATGAGCGTCAAGCCGGCCGTCGCGACGGGATGGAGCTTTCGGTTCCAGATCAGATAACCCAGACAGCCCAGCAGGAAGAGTCCAACGGTGACGCTGAGGAGCCAAAAGCGCGAGTCATGCGAAAGGTTGGCGCCCAAGCTCAAAAATGCGCCGGGATTCTCGGCGTATTGAATGCGGATCAGGTCGCCCCAGTAGGACTGGCCAGGTCGCCCTTTGAGAGTCTCGATCGCCCAGACTTTGGTCAATTGGTCCACGCCCACCAGTACGGTGAGCGAGGCGAGGATGGCCGCGGTGCGTTTAGACGCGAGGGTCCGGAAATCAAAGCGGTCAAAACCGTGCTGCATGGAGGAAAATTAACGGTCCCCGGGAGTATTTGCAACTCCCGGTCGCTTGGTTCATAAAAAGTTTCGGGCCTAAGGGCCCAAGGAGAAAAACTCATGATGAACTTTTCGGTGCGGACCCTTTGCCGGACGGCGGCGCTCATGATGGTCGTCGCGGGCATGGCTTTCCACGCAAGTAACGCTGACGCAGCAGGAAAAACGGAACTGACCTGGTTCGGGCATGCCGCGTTTCAGATCAAGACTCCTTCGGGTAAGGTGCTCTGGGTGGATCCTTGGATCACCAATCCCGCTAATCCCACTGGCAAGGAGCAGCTGGCGAAGCTCGACAAGGCTGACCTCATCCTGGTCACCCATGGGCATTCGGATCATGTGGGCGATTCCGTGGAAATCGCCAAGAAGACGGGCGCCCGGCTCGTGGCCACGTTTGATTTGGGTCGCGCATTGATACAGGTGGCGGGTTTTCCGGCGGAGCAGGCGGGGATGCAGACGATGGGCAACTTCGGCGGCAAGCTGCAGCTGCTTGACGGCGAGGTTCAGATCGCGTTTGTGCCGGCGATCCATAGCTCGGGAGTAGCGGCCCCCGAAGGCGCGGCCGACAAGGCAAATCACTTTGGCGGCAATCCCGGCGGTTTTCTCATTACGGTCAAAAACGGACCGACTTTTTATCACACGGGCGACACGGATGTGTTTGGCGACATGAGCTTGATCCCGAAGCACCATAAGGTGGACGTGATGCTCGCCTGCATCGGCGGGCACTTCACGATGGGTCCCGAGCGCGCCGCCGAAGCGGTCAAGCTCGTCAAGCCCGCGCGGGTCATTCCGATGCACTTCGGCACGTTCCCGCTCCTCACCGGCAAACCCTCGGAGCTTGAAGCGGCGATCAAGAGTCGCAAGCTGCGCACTCAGGTCCAGTCCCTCCATGTAGGAGAGACGATTCAGCTTTGAGCGAGTGACCTTTGCCTTGGATCGCAAAGGGCGGACTCCCAATTGGGAGCCCGCCTTTTTCATTTCAAGCTCAGGAAGGGCTCCGGTTACACTTTGCTGAAGCAGAGGGTCGCTATTTTGTCCGGAGCGATGTATTATGATTCCATAATGCATTGACCGCGCATGAGGAATTCCATCCATGAGCTGGCTGAAATCTCTGGGAAGTCTCTTCAATGGGAACGCCGACGACAAGCCGTCCCGCGCGCTCCGCGAACGCGTTGCGATCCGCCTCGAGGCCATCGGCGGCCAGGGCGCCCACTCGGCCGGCAAGATCCTGGGCGAAGCCGCCGTGCTGGGGATGGGCTATTCCGGCAACCACTTTTCGAGCTTTGGCTCCGAGAAACGTGGTTCGCCCGTGAGATCCTACGTGCGCTTCTCGCGCGATCGTCATCCGGCGCGTTCGGCTTCGCCCGTGGTTCGTCCCGAACTCCTCGTCATTTTCCATCCTTCGTTGATCGAGCGTTTTGCCGAGACCACGGCGGGCTCGGCTCAAACGACTTCAATCTTGGTCGCCAGTCACGAGCGTCCGGAACAGATCCTTTTGCCCCGGGGCGTGGAGGCGCGCGAAGTGGCCACCATCGACGCGCTCCGGATCGCCAATCGCGCCCGGTGCGGCGTGAACTCCGTGATTCTGGGCGCGATCTCGAGACTCGTCCCGGAAATCGAGGCCGCAAAGATCGAGGAGGCGATGGAGCGCTTTTTTGGTCGTCTTTCTGAGGTGCAACGCGAGGCCAACCGCGCGGGTTTCAAGGAAGGGCAGGATAAGATCCGCGCCGCTGAATTTAATCCGACGCAGGCGAGCTTGGAAATTCTCGGACTCGGTATGCCACGGCTGGGTTGGGCTAACGCGCCGATCGGCGGCGTGATCCCACATCCGGGAAACACGGCCTTGCGCGATCTGAGCGCGAGCCGCCGCGGGACTTTTCCGCTGCTCAATCGCGATGCTTGCATCCACTGCGGTTACTGCGACATGGTCTGCCCGGATTACTGTTTTGTCTGGGAGGGCAGCGACGGCGAGGCGCCCCATCTCTCTGGGATCGATTACCGGTATTGCAAGGGTTGTCAGAAATGCGTGACCGCGTGCCCGATGAACGCGCTCACCGCGGTTCCGGAAGAGGAAGGGCAGGCCGCCGAGCTTCGGGTGGCAAAGTTCCCTGAAATGCCCGCTCCGGGCTCGGGCCGGCTCGCGGAGCTGGCCGCGAAGGAGTTTCAGGTGGTCGCCTCCGAGCACGACCCTGAGAGGATCATGCTCGTCCCCGTGTTGAGCGAGGCGGAGTTGAAAAGAATCGAACAGTCGGAGCAGTTGGAGAAGTCAGGAAACTCCTTGAAAGATACGGAGACGAAAGACAAATGAAACAGTCTCAAGCGCGTCACTTTCTCACAGGCAACGAGGCTGCGGCCGAAGCGGCGCGCGCCATTCATTTTCATTTCATGGGCTATTATCCCATCACGCCTTCGACTGAGATCGCCACTTTGCTGGACCGGATGAAAGCCAAGGGCGAGATCGACACGGTCCTCCTGCCTGCCGACGGCGAGCATGGCGCGGCGGGCGCCTGTTTTGGCGCGGCCACGGGCGGCGCGCGCGTGCTCAACGCCACGAGCGCCAACGGCTTTCTGTACTCGATGGAACAGCTGCCGGTGCAGGCCGGCACGCGCCTGCCCATGGTGCTCAACCTCGTCACCCGCAGCGTGAGTGGCCCGCTCGACATCCGCTGCGACCACTCCGACCTTGCCTACGCGCTTCAGACAGGGTGGATCATCCTGCTGGCGGCGACCCCGCAGGCCGTCTACGATATGAACATCCTTGCCGTGAAGCTCGGCGAGCATCCGGACGTGCGTCTTCCGGTGATCGTCGCGAGCGACGGCTTCTTTACCTCGCACCATCGCCAGGAAGTGGAGATTTTCGAGGACGTTGAAAATGTGCGCTCCTGGCTAGGCAAGCGCTTGGATCCGGTGACGACGCTCGACCCGCGGCACCCGGTGACTTTCGGTCCGTACATGAACGATCCGGACCTGATCAATAACAAGTTCCAGCTCCATCGCGCGCACGAGGCGGCGCTCCGGGTTTTCGCCCTGCTCTCCGCGGAATACGCCGAGCTTTGCGGGCGCCATTATCCGGCACTCGAGTCGTATCAGATGGAAGGGGCCACCACGGGGCTGTTTTTGCTCAACTCCGCGGCCGAGACGGCCAAAGACGCCATCGAGACGGCGCGCGCTGCCGGCAAGTCCGTGGGCTTGATCAAACCCAATCTCCTTCGACCGTTTCCGTTCGAGGAGCTCAAGCAGGCCACGCACCCGCTCGAATCAATCATCATCGGCGAGCGCAGTGACACGCCGGGCTCACCCGGGGGGCCGATCTCCCATGAGGTGCGCTCGGCGATTCTCGCGGATCGGCATGGACATCTGGGCCAAATCGCGGCCGTGAGCCGCGTTTTCGGCTTGGGCGGCAAAGACTTCACGGTCGAGGACGCCCTCAAGCTGATTGACGAAGGCCTGCTCGCCGCGCGGGAGCCGACGAAGGTTCCGGCTTTCGGTTTTTTCGGCACGGAGCTGGGGGCGCGCGATGCGCTGCCTCCCGAAGTCCTGCCGCCGCTTTCGCGCGAAGAGACTTCGATCCGCCTCACGCAAGTGCGAGAGGTCGAAGGCAAGGGGGGCTCGAAACGCATGTGCGTGGAAGTCGCCGACCCCGCGCAGCTCACCCGCCGTCCCAAGCGCATCGCGCCCGGTCACGGCGCCTGTCCGGGATGCGGGATCTTCTCGGCGCTCGATCAGTTTTTCAAAGGGATCGAAGGCGACGTCGTCGTGCTCTATCATACGGGCTGCGCGATGGTGGTCACCACGGACTATCCCTTCAGCGCGCATCGGGTGACTTACCTGCACAATCTTTTCCAAAACGGCGCGCCCACGCTCGCGGGCTTGGTCGAGGCTTTTCACGAGCGCAAACGCCGCGGTGAGATCGCCGTGAGCGAGGACATCACCTTCGTGATGGTCACTGGCGACGGCGGCATGGACATCGGTCTTGGGCCGACGCTCGGTACGGCCTTTCGCAACCACCGGATGATCCTGGTTGAGTACGACAACCAGGGCTACATGAACACGGGCGGCCAGCTGAGCTACTCGACGCCGATGGGCCACGAGACGGTGACGTCGCACGCGGGTCCGAAGTCCCATGGCAAGTCGTTCCACCATCGCGACACCGCGCAACTGATGGCCGCGGCCGGCGTTCCGTACGTCTTTACGGCGATCGAGAGCCTCGGGACGGATCTGGTGGGCAAGGCCGCCAAGGCGCAGTGGTACGCGCGCAACGAAGGTTTTGCTTTCGGCAAGCTCCTGATCTCCTGTCCTCTGAACTGGAAGTCGGAGGAACGGCTGGGCCGCGAAGTGCTGCAAAAGGCGGTGGATTCCTGCTTCTTCCCCCTTTACGAAGTGGAGCGCGGACTGACGGAGCTGAGCGCCAACCCCGAAGCGCAAGGCAAGAAGGTGCCCGTCGCCGAGTGGCTGGGCCTGATGGGCAAGACCAAGCACCTCCTTCAGCCGGCTCACGCGGAGACGCTTTCGGCAATCCAAGCGGAGGTCGATCGGCGCTGGGAGCAGCTCAAGGCCAAAGCCGAGCACCCGCTGCTCTAAAAAGTGCTTCGCAAATAGTGCTTCGGCAACTTGTTGATGCTTGCCGCGTTAAAAAGTGGCAGAATTTCTGCATGCGGCGAAGCAGAATGATTTGTCGTTTCACGATTACGGGATTCATGTTGAGCTGGGTCGTCTGGATGGCGGGTTGTACGGACCGCTCCCCGATGACCGCGCCGGTGACTGCTCCGGTGGGTTCGATAGCGACCCCAAATCCAGAACTTTCCTTCACAGGAACCCGATCCATGACCCAGTACAAGAAGCCGACCGATGAAGAACTCAAGAAACGCCTGACACCGCTTCAATACGAAGTGACCCAGAAGGAACATACCGAGCCGCCGTTTCGTAATGAGTTTTGGAATCATCACGCTGACGGGATCTACGTCGACATCGTGACCGGCGAGCCGCTCTTTAGCTCGCTCGACAAGTATGATTCCGGCTGCGGTTGGCCGAGCTTTACCCGACCCCTGAGCGAAGCGAACATCACCTCGCGCGCGGATCACAAGTTGCGCATGGAGCGCACGGAAATCCGTTCCAAAACGGGGGACTCGCACTTGGGGCATGTCTTTGACGACGGCCCCGGGCCGACGGGCTTGCGCTATTGCATTAACTCGGCTGCGCTTCGGTTTGTGCCAGTCGAAAAGCTCGAGGCCGAAGGCTACGGTCAATATGTGAAACTTTTTGAAGGCAAGGCGTCGAAGTCAGCGCTGACCCCGGGAGTCGCCACAGGCGCTCCGACGAAAAGCGCCGGGTCTCCCGCTGCCTCAAAAGACAAGTCGCTGCCACCCGGCCAGCAAAAAGCGCTGCTCGCGGGGGGATGCTTCTGGGGCATGGAGGAGATCATCCGCCAGCTTCCGGGAGTGCTGCAGACGCGCGTCGGATACACGGGCGGCGTGACGGAGAATCCGACTTACGAAAAGGTGAAAAAAGGCGACACCGGGCACGCTGAGTCGATCGAAGTGACCTTTGATCCGTCCAAGATCAGCTATGAGCAGCTTTTGGGCTTCTTTTTCCGGATGCATGACCCGACGACGCTCAATCGCCAAGGCAACGACATCGGCTCCCAGTACCGCTCCGCGATTTTTTATCTGAACGAAGATCAGAAAAAGGCCGCCGAAAAGGTCAAGTCTCAGGTCGATGCGTCGGGCAAGTGGAAGCGTCCAGTGGTGACGGAAATCGCCCCGGCTCGGCCGTTTTATTCCGCAGAGGATTATCATCAGAAGTATCTGGTGAAGAATCCGGGTGGTTACACCTGTCACTTCATGCGGGATTGATCGCTGCGTGCCGAGGGTCGTCAATGGTCTGACAGCGGCTCGGGATTTTCGACGCGGTTAAAAAATAGAGGAAACTTCCGGACGAACGCTTCGTTTGTGGCAGGATCCGATGTTAGAATCAGAATCATGCGCATCCAGGCACAGCTGATCCAGGCACAGGTCAACAAAGGAAAGGCCGGGCGTCCGTCGCAGGACTGTGTCGCCGTAGACGAAAAGCTCGGTCTGTATGTTGTGAGTGATGGCGTGAGTCACTGCGACTTACCGATCGAAGCTTCCCGGATGTCGTGCGCCCGCCTGATTGAGCTGATCCGCGATAAGCACCTTCCGATGGATCGACTTGGGCTGACTGACGCGATGGATATCTTGCGGCAGGCCATCATCGAGGTGAATCAAGAGGTGGCGCGTCTCACGCTCAGTGATCGAAAAAGCCGCGAGGCGACGCTCAGCGTGGTCTGGATCGTGGGGGGCTACGTCGTCACAGGACATCTCGGGGATTCGAGGATTTACCTTTCGTCGCTGGACGGCGTGGAAGTGCTCAGCCGTGACCAAACCATGGCGTGGGACACGTTCGTCGAGCACGAGAAGTCGATGACTCCCGAGCAGTATTACAACTCGCCTCAAAAAGGAGAGATCTTCCATACGCTCACCCAATGCATCGGCGCCGCCGCGGTTACGCCCGTCATGAGTCAGGCGGAGATCGTCACGGGTGATCGCATCTTGATCACGTCCGACGGAATGCTCAAGACCATTCCGCACGCGGAGATCGGGCGTTGGCTTCGAAAGAAAACGCCGACCGCCGCGCTGGCGCGCGAAATCACGAACCTCTGCACTCCCGAGAACAAAGACGACCTCGGCTTCATCCTTTTGGAAGTCTCCGACATCAAGGCCATCGTCGACGATCGGACGGGGCCTCTCGAGGTCCCACGCGAGCTCCGGCCCATCGAAAAGCACGCGGCACTCAACCAGATTTCCTTTTTTGAAGGGCTACCCAAGGCGGCCCGCGATTACATTCTCGGTCTCGGCGAAGTGCGATTCTTCAGCGATGGCGAAACCGTCTTGAAAGCCGATGACGAAGCGGATTCGCTCTACTTGATCCTGGCCGGGGTGGTCGAGGTCTTTTCGCGGCAAGGCAAATTCCTCGAGGAATTGAGCGGTCCTCGATGCTTTGGCGAGAACAGTCTATCGCGGGGTGGGGCGCGTCGCATGGCGACCATCAAGGCCAAGGGACAGGTCACCACGATCCGGATCCACAAAGACAAATTTCCGAAGTTTCAGTCGCAGAACAAGGATCTCTTCGTCGAGTTCCTTTTGCGGGTCATCACGGATCAGAACAGGAAGCTGGAAGAAAAGGGCGTCACCCGGACACAGGCCGCGCCTCAACCGCGCTCGGGTTTCTAATAGGTTCCGCGCCCCCTTCTTTACTCGCTTCATCAGCGAGTGAAGGAGGGGGGTGTTAGCGCCGCAACACACTGCCCAGACTCAGTGCAGCGTCAGCGGCGACACACTAGGTTAAGTCCTTGAAAAGAGGATGCCTTGAGCGGGCCTCGCGTTTGCAATTCAGGTAGGCCAAGAGGTCTGTCTATGAGGAACCTGATGCACGAGAGCCGAGCCATGTCCCCACGCGCCAAGCGCAAGGGTCTGGTGCGTCTCTACTTTTTCTTGGGTGCGTCATGCGTCCTGATGGCATCGCCGAGCCCAGCCTCCGCCACTTCTGCCCGCAGCGAGGCCACCCCAGGGTGGGGCGCGGGGCGGACCGCGGATCGCAGGATCGCCCATGCCAAGGAGCTCCTCGGAAGCCACTACAAGCACAGCGCCGTCAGGAGCATCGAGAAAGTCGAGAACCTCGAGTCTCATGTGCGCGCCTGGGTCGCGCAGGCGCTCAAGGGCAAATGGCGCTCGCGCGCCTCGAAAATTTCCAGGACCGTGCTCGAAGAGAGTCGCAAGCACGGCTTGGATCCCGTATTTCTGCTCGCGGTGATCCAGAGCGAGAGCTCATTTCGGCCCGAGGTGATCGGGGGCGCGGGCGAGATCGGCCTGATGCAAATCCGAGTGGGAACCGGCCGCTGGATCGCCGAGCGCAATAAAATCGCCTGGAAAGGGCGTAAGACGCTCAAAGATCCCATCCAGAACATCCGGATCGGCGCCGCTTATCTCGCATACCTTCGGGAGACTTTCGATCAACATGGCCGACTCTACATTGCCGCCTATAACATGGGACCGGGCAACGTCGAGTCCGCCCTCGAGAATGATGTTTGGCCCAAGGATTATCCGGCCCGCGTCATGCGGCGCTATGTCGCCTATTACAGGCAGCTCAAGTAGATCCCGCTTAAAACGGCCGACTCAACGACGAACTCTCGACCGGCCATTCCGCTCTTAAAGTGTTCTTGGCGTCTGTAAAGCCTGCGATTGAGAAGCCCGAGTAATGCAGGATTTTGCCGAGCAGGACCTGAGCCGGGAGTCCGGGTTCGGTCCAGACCCAGAGCGAGGGCAGCGTGCCGATCCGCTCGGTGAGAAATACGGCGCCATTTTGCCCAAGCCAGCTTTTGCCCCCGAAGTCGAGCCGGCCCTCGGTGTGGGTGACGCCATGCCGGGTCCAGGCGGCGGCGGCGCTCGAAGCCAGCGCGTGGCGATTCCGGGCGCCGAGAATCCAGAGCGCGCCCGAAGTCGGCATCGGATCGGTATCCGTGATCAAGCGGATGGACGCAGTGGGCGACCCAGACGGCGTGCGTTGCAGGGTGACACGAAGCGCGCTCACCCACGCTTCATAGGCCGCGCTTTCGGGCGCTGGAACGGAGATGGTGATTTCGCGCTCCTCCGCAAAGACTTTGGAGAACGAAAGGGGCATCTCCTCGGGGTAGAGCCGGCGGAAAATTTCGAAGCCCGGATCGAGATCAAAGCGGAGCGCTTCAGCCCCCGGCTCGAATGTAAATTCGAAGCTCGCGGGCCTCGCGCTCTCCGAGCTGAGCGTTACTGGGAGCATTCGAACGGAACCGTCCCGCATCCGGAGCTGCGCGCGGATCGGTAAGAGGTAAGGGCGGTCGCCGGCGGGCACCGTTTGCGTCACCGTGAAGCGAAGTCGACCGTCCCGGAAAGTGGCATCGTCGAGCGTCACGCTCGGTGCGCCCGTCTGGTCGAGCCAGGGCCCGAAAAACGCTTCGAGCGAATGGGCGGCCTCCTGTTCAAACGCGCCTTGCAGGTCCGCGAAGCTGGCCATGCGAAAACGGTAGTCGCGGTAGAAGCGCGAGAGCGCGCGGAAAAAGACCTCGGAGCCGAGATGGTTTTCGAGCATTCCGAAGATCATCATGACCTTGCCATAGCCCACGGCTTGCGAGCCCTGGTCGTTTTTGGAGACGAACCGGCGAACCGGGAAATCATGTTCCGCGCTGACGAAGTCCTGGAAGCCCTGCAAGGTCTTGCGCCGGTAAGTCGGACCTTGGCCGTCCTCGATCTGGAACGCGCGGTCGGCGAGATAGGTGGTCAGGCCCTCGCACCAGTTGCCGCGCTCATAGTCGACCTCGACCGAGTTACCCCACCAGGAGTGCAGGACTTCGTGCGGAAGACTCGAGCGCTGGATGAAGGGCAGCCGGATCACCGAGGAACCGAGCAAAGTAAAGGCCGGGAAGGCGTAACCGGTCTCGAGCTGATTTTCGACGACCGTATAAGACGGATAGGGAAACGCTCCGATGAGCGCGGAGTAACGCGCGATGTAGGAGGGGACGAGCTTGAGGAAGTGGGCGGCCAGGGCTTCATCCGCCTCGCTGAGCGGCGGTTCGGAGCTTAAAATTCCCCCGGAGCGGTCGGTAGCGTTGTCGTTGGCGCGGAGCCAGACCGAGACGCGCGTGCCGTCGCTCATGCGGGTCTCGCGGACCGCGAACCGGGCCGCCACCAGCGGTAGCTCCGTGCTCGGAGCGAGGCTGCGATAGGCGCGCTGGGAGTCGTCCAGCGGCGCACCGGGGACAATCCCCTGCCAGCCTGCGGGAAGATCGAGGCGGACTTCATAATGAAAGGGTGTGCCGAGCACCGGATGCCAAAAGCTTTCGGGGAGAAGCGAGGCGCCGGCGTCGGACCCAGTGCCGGAGATGACGCCCGGTGATTGGCCTTCCGAATTTTCGGGCTCGGAAATCGTACCAGCATAGCGGAGCCTGGCCACGCGGGTCGGTGCTCTAAAATGAAGCGAATAATGCATAGCGAGCCCATCCCGTCCATGCTCGCCCAAAGTTGCGACTGCGGGGTCTGGCTGCTCCAGGCGCAAGTCGTGATGGAGCGAAAAGCGAAGTTCCTGGACGGGGGCGTCCGTCAGGATCGTGGCCGTGACCTCGAGGGGGGCCGAGAGCGATCGCTCGGGATGGAGGCTTACCTCGAGGTTGATCCGGGGGGTGGCCCTGGCGGCGGTCGGGGCCACAAGCAGTAGGGAGGCAACGAGGAGAACCCAGGGTCGACAAATGTGCATTGGACCTAGGGATCTGTCATGTCAGGGAACGGGAGTCAATTGGCAGCGCCGATTCGTTTAACAATTCCCTTGCCCGTAGCGAAGGCGCGCCATAGAACTGCAGCTCCTATGGCGATTAAAGAACTGACCCCCGAGCAGATCCGCGAATGGTCCTTGGAACAGAAGGACCGTTGGTGGCTGGAGAACGTCTACCGCGGCGACATGCCGCAGCTCAATCTGCGATCCGCGCTCACGGGGATGGTCCTGGGCGGAGTGCTGAGTCTCACCAACCTTTACGTGGGTATCAAGACGGGCTGGACGCTCGGCGTGGGGATCTCCTCGGTGATCCTCTCTTTTGCGCTCTTCAAGCTCTTTTCCAAGTTCCATATCGGCTCGGAGATGACTGTGCTCGAAAACAATGCCATGCAGTCGGTGGCCACGAGCGCGGGTTACATGACGGCTCCCTTGGTCAGCTCGATCCCGGCCTATATGCTGGTCACGGGGCAGGTGATCCCGCAAGGGGTCACGATGGTCTGGATCATCCTGCTCTCGCTTCTCGGTGTCCTTTACGCGTTCCCGCTCAAAAAACGCTTCATCAACGACGAGCAACTTCCCTTCCCGGAAGGCTATGCCGCCGGAGTCGTGATGAGCAACCTGCACACGGGCAGTGGCGAAGACGGCGTGTTCAAAGCCAAGCTCCTGGGCGCCTCTGCGGGACTGGCCGCGCTGATTGAGACTCTGCGCTCGGAGGCGGTCATGGCGGGCCTTCGTCTGCAGGCGCTGACCCTGCCCGAGTACTGGGATGATCTCATTTACAAATTCTGGACCCCGAAAATCTTGGGTACGCCGCTCAAGGATTTGACGATCCGGATGGACACGTCCATCGTGATGGTCGCGTCCGGCGGCTTGGTCGGTATCAAGACGGGCTTTTCCATGATGGTGGGTGCGTTCATCAATTACTTCATCCTTGCGCCCATTCTCATTCGGGAGGGGATCATTCCGCACGCAAGCTTCAAAGCGATCACGATGTGGGCGCTCTGGGGCGGCGTGGCGATGATGACTACCGCGTCGCTCTACTCCTTCTTTTCGAAGCCCGAGGTGATCCTCTCGGCTTTTACCCGCATTTTGCGCGGAAAACGCGACAAAAAAGTGGACGTGCTCGCCGGGATCGAGCTGCCCATGGGCATCTTCGCTGTCGGCATCCCAGTGATGGGCGCGTTCGTGGTGTGGTACGGGCACGTGCACTTCGGCATCGGCCTTTGGGAAGGGCTGCTTGCGATCCCTCTGACCTTCGTCTTCACGCTGATCGCCGTCAATTCGACCGGACTTACGGCAATCACTCCCGGGGGCGCGCTCGGCAAGCTCACTCAGCTCACGTATTCGGTGATCTCGCCCGGCAACGTGCCGACCAATATCATGGCGGCGGGGATCAACGGCGAAGTGGGCCTCAACGCCTCCAACCTTCTCATGGACATCAAGCCGGGGTATCTGCTCGGCGCTAAGCCGCGCCAGCAGGCTATTGGCCACGTGCTGGGTATTTTCGCGGGCGCGGTGGTCGCGGTGCCGGTCTACTACCTGCTCTTCAATAACGACCTTTCACTGCTCACCAGTGAAAAGCTGCCCATGCCGGGCGCCACGATCTGGAAAGCGGTGGCCGAAGCGCTGACCCAGGGCCTCTCAGTACTGCACCCAACGGCCCGTTGGGCCGTGGCCATCGGCGCCGCGTTGGGGATCCTCTTTGAATACCTCAACAAGAGAACTCACGGAAAGTTTCCGCTCTCGGGCGTGGGCGTCGGCCTCGCGTTCGTGCTTAAGTTCACCGACGCGTTGGCGATGGGCCTGGGCGCGTTCCTGTTCTGGTATTTCGGGCGCAAGCTCAAAAATCCAGAGACCCGGGGCTTCAAGATCTTCGTCGAAAATCGCGAGACGGCTTGCGCTGGGGCGATTGCCGGCGGATCGATCATCGGCTTGGTCCTGATCCTGCTCGAGAACGTGGTGTTCAGTCGGCATTGAGGCGAGCGCGGCCAAGCGTTACGGCCGCGTGACCTACTCAAAGCGAAGCACGACCTTGCCGGTGGTGCGCCCGGATTCGAGGAGCTCGTGCGCGCGCGCGACCTCAGCTGCGGGAAACACCGTCACCGGTGGAGGCAAGAGTTTGCCTTCGGCGATCCAAGTATTGAGGGCCGCGAAGGCCTCGTCGAGCAGGTCGATCCGCTCGAAGAGGAACGAAAGATTGAAGCCGATGATGCTTTTGTTCGTGTTGGTGAGCTCGAGCGGGCTGAAGCGGGGAATGCGGAAAAACTCCGTCGCTAAGCGGAACCAGTTGAGACGGCCGCTTTTTCCCTGCGTTGCCAGATTGTGAAAGCCATAGGCGATGAGCTTGCCTGTCTCGCGCAGGTGGTTGAAGCTCGCGCGCTGGGTCTCCGGTCCGTTGGCGTCCAGGATGACGTCGTAACCTTGCGGTGACAGGGCCTTAGCCAAGGTCCAGAGGTCGTCGCGGCTCTTGTCGATCACGGATTCGGCGCCGTATTTGATGGCAACCGGGACTTTGTCGGTCCGCCCCACCACGCCGACGGCATGAAATCCGGAAAGCCTGCAAAGCTGCAGCAACGCGTGCCCGACTCCGCCTGCCGCCGAGTGCACCAGGATTCGCGCGCCCTTGCGAATCACGACGTGATGGAAGAGCGCGTGGTAAGCGGTGACGTAAACGGCCGGAAATCCCGCCGCCTCCTCAAAACTCCAATGGATCGGCTTACGGAAGACCTGGTGACTGGGGACCTTGACGTAACGGGAATAGCCGCCAAAGCGGGTGACGGCGTAGACCTCGTCGCCGGGACGCAGCTGCGCGCCCGAAGTTGGGCTCGTCGGGCCGACCGAGTGCACCCGTCCCGAGACTTCAAAGCCCGGAGTGATGGGCCAGCCCACGTATTTTTTTGCCGAATCGTAGAGTCCCCAGCGGATGAAGCAATCCGCGAAGTTCACGCCCGCCGCAACGACCTCGATGACGACCTCGCCGGGGCCAGCGACCGGAACTGCGATGGGTTCGATCCGGAGGCGATCGTAACCGCCGGGACCGGGGATGCTGATGCGGAAGATGGCGGGAGTGTCGTTCTGGGTCATGTTTCGGTTTTTCTCAGAGAGGGGTTAGTTGAGGTTTTGCAGGGACTGGGCCGCGAAGATCACGGCCGGATAGGCCGCAAGCCACGCGAAGAAAAAG
>CAYXVB010000078.1:0-15624 GCA_964467785.1 uncultured Bacteriovoracaceae bacterium | reverse complement strand
GCGGACGCAAAGAGGGAGTGAACGGGACATGACTTCGCCTTCCATCCATTCTTCGCTGTATCCCCCGGTTTATCGCGGCTCCGTCAAGGATCTGCTCGGGCCGGTCACGGCCGCGCCGGTGCACGGCAGTGCACGCAGCCGCGGGATGGTTTTCGAGTACACGGACGCCTACTCCGTGTTCGACTGGGGACGCATGCCGGACGCGCTCGCTCATAAGGGGGAGGCGCTCGCCGTTCTCGCCGCGGACTGGTTCGAGAAGCTCGAAAACGCGCAGAGCTGGAAGGAGTTCTCGCGCGACAAGGCGGCGCACGGCCTGCGCAAAGCCAACCGCTTTGGCTCGGCGTTCATCGAGCTGGGCGAAAAGCTCCAGAGCGAGGGACTGCGGACCCATTATGTCGGCGTGATCGACAAGCTGCCCTCGCAGGGCTCGGAGGTCTCGCCGGTACGCCTGTCCGACGTCCGTTTGCCGGTGCGTCATCTCGTCGTGCGCGAGGTCTCGGTCGTCAAGCCGTCTTGGGTCAGCGTGCTCGGGCGTCAATTGCCGGATTACACGGGCACGCGCATCTCGCAGCCACCGCGCCTTGTACCGCTCGAAGTGGTTTTCCGCTTCGGAGTGCCCAAAGGCAGCTCGCTCATCGAGCGCGTCAAGCGCGATCCGGGTTACATGGCCTCACTGGGATTCGGGGCCAGCGGCGGATTCGGTGAGTATGAGGTGCACGAAGGCGCGCACTGGGATTTTCCGATCCTCGAGCTCTTTACCAAGCTGGAGCCCTCCGATCGACCGGTGGGCCTGGGCGAAGCGCTCGCCATCAGCGGTCTGACCGGCGCGCAACTCAATGAGCTTTTGATGAAGACCGCTTGGGTCGCGGCTTGGCTGCGCGCTCAAGTGGCGCGTGCGGGACTCGAGCTCGCCGACGGCAAACTGGAGTGGGGCCTGGATTCGAACGGGCCGGAAGGTTCGCTCTTCCTGGTCGACGCGGTCGGTCCCGATGAGCTTCGGATCTTGAATGGTCCGGCCTCGTCTTCAGGCGGGAAGATCCAGCTTTCCAAGGAGTTCCTGCGCACGTTTTATCGGGGGACCACCTGGTACGCGCATATCGAGCACGCCAAGGCTGGCGCTAAGAAGGCCGGCGCCTCGGATTGGAAGAAACTGGTGGGCGATCCGCCGCCGCATCTCTCGCCCGAGGTGAAGACTTTGGCGGACCAGCTCTATCCCGCGCTCTGCAATGAGCTGACCGGTAAACGCTGGTTTTCGACGGCTTGGCCCCTCTCCGCGGTCATCGAGGGGATCCGCAAGACCGAAGGCGAAGCTCCGCGCGCATGAGAAGCAAGGGCGCTTTGTCCGTTTCGGGACATCAGATTCTGCAGCGGATCCTATTGATCGGGTCCGGCGGACGCGAGCACGCGATGGGTTGGAAGCTCGCGCTTTCGCCTCGCTGCGCGCGTCTTTGCGTAGCTCCCGGTAATGACGGCATGCCCTCGGACTGGGAACGCTGGAGCGCGGATCTCGGTCAAGGGCAGCGGGAGTTTGAGCGCCTCGCCGCGCGCGCGCGCCAGGAGGGGATCACTCTTTGTGTCGTGGGCCCAGACAATCCGCTCGCCGACGGGATCGTGGACGTGTTCGAGGCGCACGGGATCGCGTGCTTCGGACCCAGGGCCGGGGCGGCGCGGATCGAGGCAAGCAAGGCGTTTGCCAAAGAGATCATGCTGGCGGCGGGCGTGCCGACGGCGCGCGCATTTACGGCCCGTTCCTGCGCGGAGGCGCGGCAAGTGCTTCGGGAGCCGGAACTTTGTTGGAGCGCCGGTTACGTCGTCAAGTTCGATGGCCTGGCCTTCGGCAAGGGAGTTCAGGTTTGTCCGAGCGAAGGCCAGGGTCAGAAAGCCGCGCTGGAGCAGGCGCTCCAGGCGGTCGACGCCATGCCTGAGGGCGCCTTCGTGATCGAGGAATTGTTGACCGGCGAAGAGCTGTCTTGGATGGCGTTTTGTGATGGCGAGCGCGCGGCGCTCCTCGAGCCCGCGCGCGATCACAAGCGGCTGCGCGACGGAGATCGCGGTCCCAATACCGGCGGGATGGGCGCGTTCAGCCCCGTGCCGGGAGTGCCGGCTTCTTGGAGTGAGCGGATGCATCGGGAGGTTTTCGCGCCCGTGCTCGCGGAAATGAAAATGCGCGGCGTTCGCTTCCAGGGCCTGCTTTACGCGGGAATCATGGCGGATTTCGCGCGTGATCGTTTTTGGGTTTTGGAGTTCAACGCGCGCTTCGGCGATCCGGAGACTCAGGTGCTCTTGCCGCGCATGAGCGACGATTTAGTGGACTGGTGCGCGGCGGTCGCGCACGGGGATATCTCGAACCTTCCGCGAAAGGTGGGGTTCCGGACGGAGGCCGCGGTCTGCGTGGTGGCGGCCGCGAAGGGCTACCCCGACGCGCCTGAAAAGGGAGCGCCGCTGGAGATTTCGGCCCTGCCGTCAGACCGGTCTTCTGAAACAGGGGACGCCGTCCCGGCGGTCTTTTTTGCCGGCGTCAAGAAAGGCCCGTCGGGGGAACTCGCCGTGTCCGGCGGCCGCGTGCTCGCCAGCGTGGGCATGGCTCCGAAACTCTTCCAAGCGCGCGATGAGGCCTACCGCACTCTCGAGAGCGTCCGTTTTGCCGGCATGCAGGTGCGGCGGGATATCGCCAAAGGTATCGGGAGCCCGTCGTGACGAAAACCGCGCGCAGAACTCCGATCGCGATCCTGGCCTCCGGACGCGGCAGCAATTTTGAAGCTCTGATGACCGCGCTCGACCAAGGTCGGTTCGCGGCCGAGGTCAAGGCGCTGATCTGCGACAAGCCGGGAGCGCCTGTCTTGGAAAAGGCCCGCGCGCGGGGAATACCCGCGATCCTTTTGCATCAGCCGGGGCCCGCGCAGCCTTTGGGCGAACGAAAGCTCCACTGGCGGGACGCTTTGCTTCGTGTTTTGGAGCCGCTCGACGTGCGCTTTCTGGTGCTGGCCGGATATATGCGGATCCTCCACGACGATGTGATCGAGGCTTACCGCGATCCCCGCGGCTATGCCCGCATCGTCAACATTCATCCTTCGCTTTTGCCGGCTTTTCCGGGCCTGCATTCTTACGAGCAGGCTTTCCGCCACGGTTGCAAGGTAACCGGCGCGACGGTGCATTTCGTGGAGCCGGAGATGGACAGCGGCCCGATCTGCGCGCAGGAGGCGTTTGCGATCGACGGCTGCCGCGACGCGGACGAGGTGGAACGGCTGGGGCTGGCCCTGGAACATCGCCTGTATCCGGAAACTTTGCGTTGGATTCTCGAAGAGAAGTTTGACTTGCAGTGCCGAGACACAAATCGAAGGAGACTCTGCTGTGTACGCCCGAATTGAAGTGGCCATGCGCCCCGAGTTCAGTGACCCCGCGGCCTCAGGGCTGCTTCGACGCGTCGAGCTCGCGTTTCCGGAAATCCGGCGGAAGATCCGCTGGGCCCGTCTCCTCGATGTTTACTCGCTCGACATTCCCGCGCTCCGCGAGGATATGATCCACGCGATCAATGAGGTGTTCTGGGACCCGGTTCTTCAGTGGCTGTTCACGGGCAACCTCATCCCCAAGGCGGCCGGCAAGTTCGGTGGGCTGCAGGACCTCATGACCGCGGCGCCCAATCGGCCCGGCAAGTTCTGGGCGCTCGAAAAGCGTTTCCGCCCCGGGGTCACCGACAATGTCGCCAAGACCACGCTCGAGGCGTTTGAAATCGTCCTAGGAATGCCGCTCCAGGGCCAGAAAGGCGATATTCTGGGGCGCGTGGCCAGTGGTCAGCTGCTCCTGCTCGAAGGCCCGCAGCTCAACGAGGAGTTCCTTTCGGCGCTCGCGCGCGACGTGTTCTGCAACGAGCTCGTGGAAAGCTGGACGCTTTTCAACGAAGAGGAGATCACCCACAACGATCGCTTCCATCAGGAGCGCATCAAGGGCGACATCCCGCGCGTCCATGTCGGCGCCGCGGGGATGTTGGCGCGTCCGGGCGCGTCGAAGTTCGAGACGATCCGGCTCGACGGCCTCTCCGATGCCGAGCTGGTCTCGTTGAGCCAGAAGAAGCTGCTGGCCCTGACCCTTGAGGAAATGAGCGCGATCCGCGAACACTTTGCGTCGCCGGCGGTGCGCGAGCGGCGCAAGGCGCTGGCGCTGCCGGAGGACCCGACGGACGTCGAGATCGAGGTGCTCGCCCAGACCTGGTCGGAGCACTGCAAGCACAAGATCTTCGCCGCCGACGTGAGTTACGAGGACCGTTCGGAGCGTTCGCCGGTCCGGCCGGAGATCCCCGCGCAGGTCAAGAGCCTGTTCAAAACGACGATCGCGGGCGCGACCGAGAAGGTCAAGCAGCCCTGGCTGCTCTCCGTATTCTCGGACAACGCGGGAATCGTGGCGTTCGACGCCGACGACGCGTTTTGCATCAAGGTCGAGACACATAACAGCCCCTCAGCGCTCGATCCTTACGGCGGCGCGCTCACGGGTATCGTGGGCGTCAATCGCGACATCCTCGGTTGCGGCATGGGCGCCAAGCCTGTGTTCAATACCGACGTGTTCTGCGTGGCGCCGCTGGATTACGCCGAGACGTTGCCGGATAAGATCCTGCATCCCCGCCGCATCCTCGACGGGATCCGGCGAGGCGTCGAGCACGGTGGCAACAAGAGCGGGATTCCTACGGTCAATGGCGCGCTGGTTTTCGACGATCGCTATTTGGGCAAGCCGTTGGTTTACTGCGGCACCGGCGGCTTCATGCCCCGGCAGGTCGCGGGCGTTGCTTGCGAGACCAAGGAGATCCGCGTCGGCGACCGCATCTGCATGGTGGGGGGACGCATCGGTAAGGACGGCATTCATGGCGCGACTTTCTCGTCGCTCGCGATGGATGAGAGCTCGCCGGCTTCCGCGGTCCAGCTAGGGGATCCGATCACCCAAAAGCGCGCCGCGGATTTCCTCCTAGAGGCGCGGGATCAGGGGCTCTATCGCGCGATCACCGACAATGGGGCGGGAGGTCTCTCTTCGTCCGTGGGTGAACTCGCCCAGCTCACTGGCGGCGCCAAGCTGGATGTCACGCAGGCGCGCACCAAATATCCCGGCCTCAAGCCCTACGAGCTCGTGGTGAGCGAATCGCAGGAGCGCATGACGGTGGCGGTTCCCGGTGAAAAGCTCGCCGCCTTTCTCGCGCTCGCCGACAAGCGCGGCGTCGAAGTCAGCGAGGTGGGCGAGTTCAACGATTCGGGCCGCTTTGACATTGTCTATCAGGGCGAACCCGTGGGCTCCCTGGATCTCGAGTTCCTCCATGAGGGAACCCCGCGTCTCCAGCTGCAGGCCGTCTGGACGGATCCTCCCGCTCTGATCGAGGCGACTTCGCAGACGGGAGCGGGTGCGCCAGATTCGGACTCACCGGCGGCGTCGCAGGCCCGCGATCTGTTCGCGACCCGGGGAGTGGAACCGCTGCTCCGCTTGCTCTCGCGGCCCAACATCGCCTCCAAGGAATGGATGATCCGGCAATACGATCACGAGGTGCAAGGCGCCTCGGTCATCAAGCCACTCCACACGGTGGGCGCTGGGTCGCCCCAGCAAGCCAGCGGTCCCAATGACGGCGCGGTCATCAAACCCAAGGCCTCCTCGGAATCAGGCATGGCCATCGGTTGCGGCATCAACCCCAAGGTCTCGGATTTTGATCCATACCTCATGGCGCAGTCCGCGGTGGACGAGGCGATCCGCAATCTCCTGAGCGTGGGGGCCGAGTTTGGCAAGTCCGAATCGGTGGTCGCGCTCGTGGACAACTTCTGCTGGCCGGATCCGGTCAACGGCTCGAACGCCGCGCAAAAGATGGCGGCGTTGGTGCGCGCCTGCTTCGGGTTGCACGACGCGGCGGTGGCGTTGGGCGCTCCACTCGTCTCGGGCAAGGACTCGATGAAGAACGACTACCGCGGCAAGCGGGGCGGGCAGCCCGTGGAGATCTCGGTCCCGCCGACCTTGTTGATGACAGCGGTCGGGCGCGTGGCCGACATCAAGCACGCGCGCACGGCGGACTTCAAGCGCCCGGGCGATCAGATCTATCTGCTCGGCCCCGGCAAGCTGGGGTTGATGGGATCGGAGTTCCAGGCGCTCAAGACGCCCGGTGGTCCGCTCCGGATGGGCCTGCCCGATTGGGAAGTCGCACGCAAACTCTACTCCTGGCTGGGCGGCGCGGTGGGCAAGGAGCAGCACCGGATGCGCTCGCTGCACGACATCTCGGACGGAGGCCTGCTCGTGGCGATCGCCGAGGGTCTGATCGCCCGAGGCTTGGGCGCGGTGATCCAGGTCCAGAGCGCCGATCCGTTTGAGCGTTGCTTCGGGGAAGGGTTCCATTCCTTCGTCGCATCGGTAGGCGAGGAGGACTCGACCCAGGTCGAGGCGGAGTGGATCGCCAATGGGGTGCCGTTCACGAAGCTCGGGCAGGTGACGACTACGGACCGCCTTGAGGTCCAGTGGTCGCACGAGGCGCGGCAGGCGCGCTGGAGCGTGGCCACGCGTGAGCTCAAGGTGGCTTGGCAAAAGGGAGGATATTGGGAATGAGCGCGAAGCGGAATGCCTTGGTACTGACCGGCGACGGCATCAACTGCGAACAGGAGACGGCGCATGCGTTCCGGCAAGTCGGTTTTGGCGCGGAAATCCGCCATCTCAACGACTTGATCTCCGAGCGCTATACGCAGGACCAGCTTTCGAGCCGCTACTCGGTGCTCGCGCTGCCCGGGGGATTCTCCTTCGGGGATGACCTGACCTCAGGCAAGGTGCTGGCGCTCAAGCTCAAGTACAAGCTTCGCTGGGATCTGCCGGCCTTCGCCGCCCGCGGAGGCCTGGTGCTCGGCGTTTGTAACGGGTTCCAGGCGCTGATCCGAATGCGGGTCTTTGGCAAGGACATCTCCATTACCCATAACGCCTCCGGCAAGTTCCTGAATACCTGGGTGCGCGTCACGCCGCGCGGTTCCCATTGTGTTTGGCTGAAGGGCCTTGGCGCGATGGAGCTTCCGATTCGGCATGGCGAAGGTCGCATCGTGATCGGCCCGACACGCCGAAGCGAGATCCTGGGCAAGATGGAACGCACGGGGCAGACCTGTTTGAACTACGAAGGCGATCCCAACGGCAGTGACGAGCGCCTAGCCGGCCTCGCGGATCCGTCAGGCCGCATTTTCGGCCTGATGCCGCATCCGGAAGCGTTTGTCCGTTGGACGTCGCATCCGGAGTGGACGAGCCAGCCCCAGCGCGCGAGCGCTCCAGGGCAGGGGATTCAGATTTTTGAGAGCGCCTATAAAGAGGCTCTCAATTCGAAGTAAGGGACAGCATGAAGACATTGAAGATTCGTCGGGCGTTGATCACCGTTTCGGACAAGGAGCGGGTGACCGAGCTGGGCCACGCGCTGGCGCGAGCCGGCGCGGAGTTGGTCGCCACTGGGCGTACGGCGCAAGTGCTCCAGGACGCCGGCCTGACGGTCGTGCCGATCGAGCAGGTGTCCGGCAGTCCCGAGGCCTTTCAGGGCCGCATGAAGACGCTCTCCTTTCCGGTCTGCAGCGGGATTCTTTATCGGCGTGGCGACGCCTCGGATGAGGCGGACCTTCGCAAGCTTTCGATCCGGCCGATCGATTGCGTGGTGGTGAACTTTTATCCCTTTGAAAAAGCCGCCGCCAAGGCGGGGGCTACCCGCGCCGAGCTGATCGAGGAGATCGATATTGGCGGCCCCACTTTGGTGCGCGCCGCCGCCAAAAACGCGCCGGACGTGCTGGTGCTCACCTCGCCCGCGCAATATGGGCAGGTGATCGAGGAGCTGAGGACTCAGGGCGCCGTGGGCGTCGACACTGCCGAGCGCTGCGCGGCAGACGCTTGGAAGCGCATTCACGAGTACGACGCCGCGATCGTGAACACGATGGTGCGCGCCGACGCTTGCCTTGCCGCAAATACTCAGACTGCCGTAAATGCCGCGCCAGGCGCGCCGAGCGCGGCTGGCACCATGACCATGACCTTGCGCTACGGCGAGAACCCGCATCAGCAGGGCGCGCTAGAATTCGCCGCGGACTCTCCGATTGCCTGGGAGGAAAAGCTCACGCCGACCGAGCTATCTTATAACAATATCCTGGATCTCACGGCGGCCTATGGCCTGGCGAGCGATCTGGCAGCGCTCTCGCCGGATTGCACCAGTGTCGTGATCGTCAAGCACAACAACGCCTGCGGTGTGGCCACGATTCCCAAAAGTTTTGGCGGAACTCTCGAAACCGCGCAGATGGAAGCCCTCTCGCGCGCTTGGGAAGGTGATCCGGTTTCCGCGTTCGGTGGCGTGGTGGTGTTCACGGATGCGCTGGGCGAAACCGCGGCAAGTTGGCTCGCCGAGCGCTTTGTGGAATTGGTGGCCGCGCCCAAACTTGCAGTCGGAGAGGGAACTGCCCTGGGGCTCTTGCTCCGGAAGCGCAAGAATCTGAAGGCCGCGCGCGTGCGCCGATTGGGCGGGATGCCGACGCAGACTTCAATCCCCGTTCCGGGCGGCATTCTCCGGCAGTCGGCGGACCTGGCGCTGAATGACGAGCTTCGTTCCGTGACCCGAAAGGAGTTTCCGGCCGCGCGTCGCGCGCTGGGGCGCTTTGGGATCGCCGTCTGTCGCTCGCTCAAGTCCAACGCCGTCGCGCTGGTCCGGGAGATCCCGGGCGTTCCGGGTGGCTTGCAGCTCAGCGGCGCCGGACAGGGGCAGCCCAACCGCATCGAGGCGCTCAAGGCGCTCGCGATTCCGCGGGCCCGCGCCGTGCTCGAGCCTCAGGGCGCATCCATCGCTGATTGCGTTTTGGTGAGCGACGCGTTCTTTCCGTTTCGCGACACGGTCGATGCGGCCGCCGCGGCGGGGATCCGCGCCATCATCCAACCCGGTGGCAGCATCAAGGACGGCGAATCCGTCACGGCCTGCGACGAGCACGGCGTGGCGATGGCCTTTACCGGGATCCGCCATTTCCGCCACTAGGGCTATCATTCGGGGCGCTCCCGAACTATGAGCCGTGGAACGCTTCGCGGGTCTGCTGCAGCAGGCGGCGGACGCTGATCCTTTCGTCGGTTTCGGCGAGCGGCGTTGACTCGGCTTCGAAGCAGATGGCTCGGCGACCGCTCCCGGAAGCGACTTCGATCCAGTGATCGCAGAGTTCGGTGACCTGCGTGTCCGGACGTTCAGGCGCCTGAGTAACAAAGCGGAGCACCTGTCTGTTTAGGGCTTCTTCCGCGTCTGTTGAGAGTGGAATGGCCAGGCCCGTGAGCGGGGCGTCCGAGGTCCCCAAGGTCCCCAGGGTCGAATCCGCGCCGGCTTTGGACGAGAGCTCGCGGGTTTTGACCTCCGCGCTGACGCCATGAGCACGGGTCAAGACGGACTCGCCGGTCTCGTCAACGCGCTCGGCCCGCCACTCAGTCAGATCGACAGTCCTCACGGGGCGTTCCCAGCGCCAGCCCTCGCGGATGGTCCAAAGAGGGGTGCGGAGGGAACCCGCAGAGTGCCCGCTTGACGGACGTCGTGCCAGCGGTTGGAGCGGTTGGAAGGAGGAGCAGGAGTACGAGCCCGCCGCCAACAGGAGCGCCATGCTGATCGCTATGAGAAGGTGTTTCGTCCGCATGGGACATATTATTGATCGGATCTTCGTTCGGGATAAGGGAGATCTGCGGGCTGCCCAAGTACGGTGCCTCGGCGGCGTCAACCGGATGACGTCGGCGTGGCGACGTTTATTGAATGACATCCGCGTGGCGACGTCAATGCAATGGCGCTCGCGCGGCGGCCTGCGGGCCAGGGCGCTTTTGCAGTCTGAATGGGCTCAATAGGTTGATTCTACTCTCCGACAAGTTCAAGTGATGAATCATCAATTCGTTCATTCGTTCTTGCAGTCGTGCGCTTCTGGAAGTCCAGCGAGGGACCTTTGAGATGGTAACAGAGAATGGGGATCTGAAAGAGCCGGTGCTCGTCGTCGATGATGAAGTGGGCATTCGCGAGACGCTCTCAGAGATGATCAGTGGCTTGGGTCTGCAAGTGCGAACATTCGAGACCGCCGAGGAGGCGCTCTCGGCGTTGGCTTCGGCGTCGCCGTTTCTGATTCTCTCTGACTTCAAGATGGCCGGCATGACGGGACTCGATTTCTGCGCCGAAGTGCGTAAATCGAACTCGCAATTGCCGTTCGTGCTGATCACGGGCTTTGCCGACAAGCAGACCGCGCTGACCGGCATGAACGTCGGCGTGACGGAGCTGATCGAAAAGCCTTTTGACGTCGACGCCGTGATCGCAATGGTGCGCAAGCATGCGCAGCGGCGCATCGAGGCGATTGAAACCGAGCTTCGCGAGATGGAGGAGGTGACTCAGCTCTTCGCCGAGGAGGCGCTGGACCTGCTCGGGGACCTCGACCAGCTGGTGCTCCGCCTCGAGGAGGAGCCGTTGGATTCGGTGGTGGTGGACTCGCTTTTCCGCAAGATCCACTCCGTCAAGGGCGGCGCGGGCGCGGTGCTAGGCGGCAAGCTACTCGCTGGACTTGCCCACGAATTCGAGTCGTCGCTCTCGGCGGTCAAGCGCCGCGAGCTCAAGCCGGACATGGGTTGCATCAATCTCTTTCTTTCGTGCGGTGATCTTTGCGTTCAGCTCATCAAATTCATCAAGAACCGGCAGGAGCCGGGCGCAGAGTTCCGCTCGCAAGTGGAGGAGTCCGTCCGCCAGCTCGTTGCGATCCGAACTCGAACCTCGGATTCGGCAGCTGCGACGTCGGCTAGCGGCGCGACAGATCGAGTCTTGGCCCCATCTGCACAGGGTTCGGGCCAGGGTTCGGGAGCGGCCGCCAAGCCAGAGGAGGCGTCCGAAGACGAAGGTGTCTGGGTGACCAACGAAAAACTGGATTCCTTCATGGGGCTCTCGGGCGAGTTGATCGTACTCAAGAACTACTTCCAAATGCTGATCCGTGATCCGGAGATCCGCAGCCTTTCGCAGAAGCTCGACAAGAAACACGGCGAGTTCGCGCATTCGCTAAACAAGCTCACCGATTCGCTGCAGAATCAGATCTCATCGATCCGCAAGGTCAGGCTCGAGCGGGCATTCGGCAAGCTCCAGCGCGTGGTGCGCCAGACGTCGCAGGAGCTCGGAAAGAAGATCAAACTCGTGACCAACGGCCTCGAGCTCGAGGTCGACAAGAACATCTCCAAGTCCCTGAGCGCGAGCCTCATTCATATGGTGCGAAATTCGATGGACCACGGCATCGAGAGCCCCGACGCGCGTCGCGAGGCGGGCAAGCCCGCGGAGGGCACGATCACGATCTCGGCGAGCGAGTCGCAGGGCATGATCCTCGTCACCGTCTCCGATGACGGCGGCGGCATCAACAAGAGCCGGGTGCTCGATAAGGCGGTCAAGAACGGCCTGATCGACGAGTCCCGCCGCGGCGCGCTTTCCGATTCGGAGATCTTTGATTTGATATTCCTGCCGGGGTTCTCCACGGCGGAGAACGTTTCGGCGGTGTCCGGGCGAGGCGTGGGCATGGATGTCGTCAAATCGGCGGTCCTGGCCCATCACGGCCGCATCCGCATCGAATCCGAGTTGGGCAAGGGGACTACTTTCGTACTGGAGCTTCCGGTGCCCAAAGCCGTGATGGTCGAGCACACGGTGCTCAGCCGCGCCGGCGCCAGCATGTTCGCGGTGCCGCTGATCTCGATCTCTCGTATCACTTCGTGCGATCAACTCCAGGTCAACATCGTCGATCACGTGCGCGCCTGCCAGTTCGACGGGCGTACGGTGCCGCTCCGGACCTACGAGGAGTATCTCGAGGATCGCGACGTGCTCGAGGTTGCCGACATCCAGGACAAGACCGCGATCGTGATGCAGCACAAGAACCGAATTTTCGCCCTCCTGGTGGATTCGATCGAGGATCAGCTCGAGGCGGTCATCCGTCCGTTCGACCCGATCGTGGGCGGCCTGCCGGGATTCAAGGGGACCACGGTCCTGGGCAATGACGAGATCGCCTATATCGTCTCACCCGAGGAGATGGTCAGGGTGATGGCCGGTAAGGCGGACGAAGTTTGCGAGGCGGTGGGCGCCGAAAGTCCCGGGACTGCAGATGGGCCGGAGGCCCGTGCGGCCTAAGCGGCCCGCGCACCCCGATCCAATGGAGAGCGACAGACATGACGAAAAACGGTGAAGAAGATTTCCTCAAAGACCTCCAGATCCAGTGCGTGAAGGACGCGGCGGAGCACCTTGCCCAGTTCCGCGAAGCGCTGCCCGGCCTGCAAAAGCAGCCCAGCGAGACGATCAAGGGAATGATGAAGATCTGCCATACTTTGAAGGGCAACCTGCAGGCGGTGGGATTCAATCATTGCGCGGAATTCATGCACTCCTTCGAGTCCGCGATGGTGGGCATCGAGCAACAGATCCGCGGAAGACCGATGGCCGAGAACGACGCCTTTGTGCTGGAGTTCTTTTTATCGGACGCGATCCAAGGGCTCGAAGCTTACTTTAACGAGCTGGGCGCCAAGCTCGCCGATGCTCCCGAGATGCGTGAGGGGAGAAAGCACCTGATCACGATGCTCGCGACTTGGACTGCCTCCGGCGCGGCCGCCGCTCCGGCGCCGATTCCGACGGCCGCGGAGCACGCGCAGGCGCCTGTCCGCGCGGAAACCTCTGCCGTCCCCGCGCCGCAGATGCCAGCGCCCGTAAGTGACGCGCATGTGGCGCCCGCCCCGTCGGCCGGCGGGTCCTCCTTGCCTTCGTCTACCAAGGGTCCAGCTCCGGTCGTGAGGGAATCGGAATCCCGCAATTACCTGCTTTGTCGAAACGGAAACCGCAACTTTGGCATTCCAATCGAGCGGGTCGTCGAGGTCGTGCAGTCGCAGCCTTGGAACCGACTGCCGGCGACCCGTCGGGATTTACACGGTCTACTCAATCTTCGGGGCGAAGTGATTCCTCTGGTCAATCTCACCGAGACTCTCGGCGAGATGCCGGGGAGCGACGATCCCAGGGCCCCGGTCGATCGTCGCAGCTATATCGTGGTCTGTCGCGCGAATGGCGCTCACTTTGGATTCATGGTCGAGGACGCGCAACAGGTGATCGAACTGGACGAGACGAATTTCCAGCCGATTGGCGGTCTGAGCCGAGGACTGGCCACGAACCTGGTGACCCACTTCTGCCTGCTGGATGAACGCAACGTGATGATTCTCGCGTTGGAGCGCAGCTTTCAGGAGTGGGCGGCGTAGGCTCGTGGGGATGGATCGAAGGACCTTCCTTAAGGTGGCGTTGTTCGGCTCGCTCTAAATTTCAACTCGGACGCGAATTGATTGAGTTGAGTCCCTGAGCTTGGATCCGCACCTGGGGGAAGTGGCGGGGCGCTTCGTTTTATTCTTGAGTTGAAGATGAGGTCGCAGGTCCATACGGCGGACAGCATGCCATGCGCGTTGGCACGGGGATATCGAAATTACACCCGGGATAGTCCCGCGCTTTTGTGACAAACCCCGCCTGCTGGCCGAGGACCGGAGGGCCGCTCAGCGGCAACTGCCGAAGAAGCGCAGGGTTTTGCCCGCCCAGCTGTCCGGCGTCGCGCACCAATCCGTGATCATGCCTCGCAACTGGGGCCAGAATCCGCTGCCCTCAGGCAAGCTTGCCGGTCCGCGTTTGGCAATGTCGGGGCGCTGGCCCTGCGGCGCGGGTTTTTCCGGGATCTTGTACACGGCGTTGGTGGCGACACTGTACTCGCGGACGACCACATCGGGTTGCGTCTTGAGGAAAGTTAGATACTTGGAATAGATGGAGGCCGGATCGTAGCCCTTGGTTCCGAGCTTTTCGATTTGCTCTTTGTGCTCGGCGAAAAACTCGGGCGCCCACTGCTCCGTTGTGCGGATGTTGGCGTTGATCACCTCCAGGCGCTGCTTTTCGACGATGCCGAAGTTGGCCATCAGCTTGGAGGCCCCTTTCTTGTCGCCTTCGGAAAGCATTCGGGCGATCCACTGCTGACCATTGCCGGCGCCGGCGGCCTTGGCTTGGGAGTCGAGCCAGCTGCGAAAGAAAGGCTGTTGCCAGTAGTGGGCCGCAAGCAGGTCGATCGGAGTCTTGGATTCCATGCGCTTGCTGGTCTCGGCTTTGAGGGCTTTTTCGTTCGCGAGCTTGTCACCGTTGACTTTGAGGATGGAGCGCAGGACCACGTCCTGTCCTTCGGCGTCGGTGTGGGCAAAGATGTAGTGGCCTACGCCGGGCTCGATGGTGACCTCCGCGTTCTTGAAATAGGTCTTGAAGACCTGCTCAACGTCGTAACTGCGCGGTTCGGAGTTCGGGTAGCCTTCGGCATCGAGCGGTCCCGGAATGTATTCCTCGCGGTCACCGCTGATGACGTGGACCTTGAGTTTTGGGTTCACTTCGGTCGGATCTTGCCGGCCTTTGGCTTTGAGGTTGTTCCAGGTGCGCTCGTTGGTGACCATACTGGCCCAACGCCCGCCGAAGTTGTTGGGCTCGACGTCACCGAAGATCCTGGTCATGTAGACGGTTTGGTCCTCGAACCACTTTTTGGTGGGCTTGTCGAAGGAGCCGGGCGAAAGCATGACGACTCCGTCCACTCCATGAGGATGACGGGTGATGTATTCCGCCATGACGTCCGGACCAAAGGAATGGCCGACGAGATAGACGGGCTGGCCGGGCTGGCGGACCTTGTTGATGAGTTTGTCGAGATAGTCGGAGAAGGCTTCGGTTCGGGCGAGCGCGGGATTGCGGCTGCCGTCCTTGTGGAATGGGAGATCGAAACTCAGCGCGGAATAGCCCATTTTGGCGAGCGAGTTCATTTTGCCCGCAAAGTTAGCCCCGCTGGCCTTGGCGGTGCCGGAACCGTGGAAATAGATGACGAGCGCCTTGGCCTCGGGATCGACCATCGGGATCGTGCCGTCCGGCAGCGCGCGGGCGGTGGCGGTGTAGAAGACGCGCGTGTCGAGGTCCTTGAGGAAGCGCGTGTCCACGCCGCCGAGCGTGTCCTTGAGAAGCTTCATCTCCTCAAGGTACTCGCGGTCGTTGAGGAAGTGGGGATCGCGCTCCGGAACGACGCGGGTCTTCCAAGTCTCGTCATTCATGAAAGCGGTGTTTTCGCGGAGACGCTGCCAGAGGCTGCGGCAGTCGGCGACCGGCGAAGCCTTACGGCCGAATTTGCCCGCGCCGAAGATGAAGTCGATGATCCCGGCCTGCGCTGGCCGCGGCGCCATGAGCTGCCAGAGGCTCAGTGCGAGCGTGAGCGCCGTCAATGAGTTCGCGATCGTGCGGTGAAAAGAGGCAGAATTTTTCTGGTCGATTGAACAGCTCATGGTCGTCGTATCGTCGCTTGCGAGCTGAACCTTTAGAGTGCGCGTAGTTAGCTATTGGGCGCCCCCTCCGACGTCAAAGGGTCGTAAATGGCGTCAAGCCCGTGGCGATTCCGGCGGAGTCGGCCACCTCCAGGGTCTCTTACGCTGTTGGGCGGGTGAGGCGAAGCAGCGAGACTTCCGCATGGATTCCCAGGCGATTGGGTGGGCCCCAGTAGCCGGTGCCCGTGTTGACGTGCACCCAGAAGCGTCCTTCGTGCCGGTTAAGTCCGCGGTAGTACCGGTGCACGAGCGCGGCGACCCCGTTGAAGGGGACGAATTGGC
>CAYXVB010000077.1:0-15852 GCA_964467785.1 uncultured Bacteriovoracaceae bacterium | reverse complement strand
AACGCCTACATCCGGCACGGCAACGACGGTCGAACGAACCGCCAAACCAAGAACGGAAAAAAGCCCAAAGACCTGCCCAACTCGCATGAGCATCTGGGCTCGTTCATCATCAAGAATACGGACTACGAAGGCGGGATCACCCGCATCCTGAATCAGTGCGGCCTGGACGGCCAGACGATCTCGCGGATCATCAAAGGCGAGTCGCAGTGGCTGGTGGCCAACCAGCTGATGCACTCTGACCTCGACGCCGATCGCATGGACTACCTCATGCGGGACGCGCATTATACGGGGATCAAGTACGGCCAATTCGATCGCGATTACGTGCTCTCGAATCTGGTGACTTATGACGCGGGCGGAGGACAACTCGGTTTTGGCGTGCGCGAGAGCGCCCAGCACGCGGTCGAGGACTTCCTAATCGCGCGCTTCAGCTGGTACAGCCAGGTCATCAAGAACCAGGGCTCGGCCAAATTCGACATCATGGCCCAGCACGTGACCGAGGCGCTGCTCAATCAGAATCTCATCCACCAGTTCCATGATCTCTTGTCGATGATCCAGGAGCGCGACGAACGTTTTTTCTGGTTCAACGACGTGTACTTCATGAGCAAGCTCCAGGAAGTCCGATTCCAGAAAAAGATCTTTGATCCGCGCATCGCTGAACTGATCGAGATGATCCTCTACCGGCGCCCGCCCAAGACCCTTCGACACCCGCTCTTCGAGCACCGGCTCCTCAGAACTGATTCGAACGAGCAGGACCGCGCCAAGCTCATCAGCCAGATCCAAAAAAAGATCGCCGAATTCGAAGGCGTGCTCAAAAAATACGGGACCGGCTGCGAGTGGATCCTAGCCGACATCCCGGAGCGCGACGTCGTGTTTACGCGGGCGATGCACCAGGTGATCAAGAAGCGCAAGAGCGACAACCTGTACCAGGAGCGCGATCCGATCAAGGTCGTCTCCAAGTCGGGCAAGCCGCAGCTCCTGGTCGAGCGCGAAAACACGCTGATGAAGCACCTATCGAGCTTCATCAACTTCGTTCCGAGCGTTTACGCCAACGAGTCGGCGACGCGGCTGCTCAAGGCCCGCGGCCTGGTCGAGAACCGGTGACCTCTTACGACGTGGTCATCATCGGTTCCGGAGGCGCCGGGATGATGTGCGCGATCGAGGCCGGCAGGCGCTGGCGAAGCGTCTGCATCCTCGAGCACATGCCCAAGATCGGAGGCAAACTCTGGATCTCGGGCGGCGGACGCTGCAACTTCACCAATCGCGGCGCGGGCCCCGGCAACTACGTGTCCCGGAATCCACACTTCTGCAAGTCGGCGCTTTCGCGTTTTCCTTCGCAAAAGTTCGTGGAGCGGGTCGAGGCCCACCGTATCCCTTATCATGAGCGCAAGCACCAGCAGCTCTTTTGCGACGAGTCGGCGGGCGATCTGGTCCGAATGCTCAAACAGGAGTGCGACGAAGCGAACGTCGAGTTTCGACTGGGTTGTCGGGCGGAACGTGTGGAACGGCCGGAGAGCGGCGAAGGCGGCGAAGACACGCCTCGATTCGCAATCCACACCTCCCAAGGCGTGCTCACCTGCCGCTCCCTTGTGATCGCGAGCGGCGGGCTTTCCATTCCCAAGGTCGGATCGACGGGTTGGGGTTATGAGGTCGCGCGGCAGTTCGGACTGAAGGTGACCGACCTAGCGCCTGCGCTTGACGGCCTAACCTTTTCTCCCGAGGATACGGCCTTTTTCAAGCAGTTCGCGGGCATCTCCTTCGATGTTGGACTTTCGTGCAACGGCATCCGCTTTGTCGAAAAGCTCCTGTTCACCCACATGGGGGTGAGCGGGCCGGTCTCGCTCCAAATCTCGCTGCACTGGCGCAAGGGAGACGCGGTCGACTTCGACCTGCTTCCCGGCGTGGACGCGCTCGGCCATTTCCTGGCCCGCAAGCGCGAGGGATCGCGAGCCTTGGTGCGCACGGTACTGGCGGAGCTGCTCCCCGCGCGATTTGCCGACGTGTTCTGCGACCGTTATTTTCCGGAGCAGTACGCGACGCTCCCGCTGCCGCAGGTCTCCGAAAAAGCCATTGCCGAGTTCTGCGCGCTACTCCACAAGTGGACGCTCACGCCCGCGGGCACCGTGGGCTACAACAAGGCCGAAGTCACCCGCGGCGGCATCGACACGGACGAGCTCTCGTCCAAGACGATGGAAGCGAAGAAAGTTCCCGGCCTTTACTTCATCGGCGAGGTCGTCGATGTCACAGGCTGGCTTGGCGGGTTCAACTACCAATGGGCCTGGGCCTCGGGTTGGGCGGCGGGCCAGGTGGTCTGACCGTCTGCATGACTGACTGACGCCTTTGGATTCGGGACCCTCTTTGAGCGAAGACGCCCGTCTTAAAGAGCGCTGCCCGCTGCCGAAGCGGCTGAGGTCGAGCGGTCTTCCACCGGCGCCGGAGCGTCGGCCTGCAAGAACCCAGGACGGCGATCCACGCGCGAAACGGTGGCCACTTGCGGGCCGCAGCGCGAAGCTTCGGAATGACGCTCGCGGACCGTGAGGTCGTCAACGAAATCACGAGCCCACTGCTTCACTTCGCCCATGGCGCGGTCAGTGGTGCTATCCGAACCTGACGCAACAATGCATTCGGATTTGTCCTGCGCAAGCAGGACCTTTTCGGAAATTTCCGGGAGGCTCACGGCGAGTTGCTCCGCACGACTTTCCAGCTGGATATCCTTAAAGACTCGAAGCGCGGAGAGATAGTTGTACCGGGCTTGCTCGATCCGCTGAGCGATTGACTTGCGTTCACCGTCGACGGCTTTGTCCTTGAGCTTGGCGAAAGCGCGAGCCAGGAGGCCCTTGGCGCTCATCTGCCCATCGAAATCCTTGAGGGCCTTTTCTTCGGAAACCAAGCGGTCCTGCAAGCCCCTGAGGTGTCGCAGCTCCGGAGAGTCGGCGTTTTCGGCGGCGATCGTGGCATGCGCGAGCTTGTTCTCGGCCTCGACGCGAGCCGAATTGGCCCGTTGGAGAAGCGCATTCGCGCGATCCAAAATCACGTTATTGCGCGCGCGCTGCTCATAGTTGGACTTCTGCTCTTGCCGGTAAGTATCGCATGCTTCGGAAGTACGGGACTGCTGTGAGGCAAGTTCGCCGCAGTCAAAGGGGGCGCTGTTGGCAATCTTGTCCGCCGCCTTGCTCAACTCGCTTCCTCGTACGGCATAAGGAGCGCGCAAATTCTCGGCTTTCGCGACGGCCTCATTGGCGGCATCCAGATGGGAAAAGTAGTTCTGGGTATCCGCCCAAGCGTTCAGCGGAAACGAAAACAGACACGAAACCATCGCCGAAATGGCAAAAGACTTCTTCATAAAGCCAACCTCTCTCTTAGGGCGGCTTTCTCAAGGCCGCCGATACTCTCTCTTTTTGCAGAGTATCGAAGCAATCCCTATGCCGTGGCCGAAGCCTTTGTTTTTCGCGCTTTTTCAAGAGTGTAGGTCTGACTAAGCTTTGGACAATGACGAGGCGCTTGACGGCGCGATCTTCCACGGCAAGTAGGGTCCAGGATCCGCCGTAAGATCCGGCAATCAGCCGCCGGACGCGCAAAATACGCACCTTTCGCGGAACACTGGCTGCACCCGCCTGGCGCATGAAATTCGAAATCGCCGCCCCGCTTCCCACCGAACCCGAGCCGATCCTTCAGAAAATCGAAGTGGCTACTGCCCGCGGTCTTCCCGCCTTCCACATTATTGGGCTTCCTGCGCCGGAAGTCGCGGAGGCCAAGGAGCGCGTCCGGGCCGCGATCGAGTCCTCGGGTTTCGAGTTTCCCAAACGGCGCGTGGTCATCAACCTCTCACCGGCCAGCATCCGAAAACACGGCACTGGACTGGATTTGGGCATGGCGCTCGCGGTGATCCAGTCCATGAGTCGGGATCAGGACCCCGGTCCGATGATCGCGGCCTGGGGCGAGCTGGGCCTAGACGGCGGATTGAAGGCGGTAGGCTACGGACTTCGAGTCTATGCTTCCGCCTGGCAGGCCGGAGTCAAAGCACTCGTCTGCGCTCGCGATGACCTTCCCGCGCTCAGGAACGCCCACGAGCTGCTGACCCAGGGTGGAGACCTTCTCGGCCAAGCTCCCATTCTCCTCCCCGCAAGCAGTCTCCGGGAAGCGGTTAAGCTTTGTGCGGCCTTTTCACACGGAAAAATCCCCGCTGCGGAATCGTTAGGCGTCGATCTCGGGCATGAAACAGCGCCTTTTGAGATCGAAGCGGCAGAAAACCTCCTCCCCCTCTCGCCATCACTGGAGCGGGTCGTGGCTCTGAGCGCGGCCGGACTCCATCATCTGCTGATTCTCGGCCCGCGGGGCGTGGGCAAGACCCATGCTTTGGAATGGCGCGCGAGGCTCGAACCGCAAATGGACGCACGCGCCCGCTTACAACGTCTCCTGCTCGCGGAACTGTCTCATCCCACGCCCGAAATTCTGCCGTACCAGGCACCGGTAAGGCGCGTGGGCGCGCAAGTCCGGCCGCAGGCACTCTTCGGCCGGGTGACCTCCTCGCTCGTCCGCCCGGGTGAATGCTCCATGGCGCACGGCGGGCTGCTCTTGGCCGACGAGCTTCCGGAGTGGCCCCGCGATGCGCGCGAATCCCTGCGCGAACCTCTCGAAAGACGAAAGGTCACACTCACTCGCGTAAACGGCACGGTGGAGCTGCCGGCCTCCTTCACTCTGATCGCGAACGGCAATCTCTGCGCTTGCGGCGGCTGGCCCCGCAACAAGGTCCTCCCTCCTGCCCTGGCCGCAGGCACGCGAACGGCAGAGTCACGATGTTGGATCTGCGAATGTAAACCCGCCGCGCGATCAGCCTATTTGGAGCGTCTTTCAGGCCCTATTCTGGATCGCATCGATCTGATATTCCAGCTCCTGCCGGAAAAACTTTCTGCAAGCGGCGTCGGAGCGCCGGGACACTTGCGCGCGCTCCGGGGGCGGGTGAAAGCGGCGCGCGCGACGCTCCTAGAACGCTGGGGAGAGGCTCCCGGCCTGCTCGCGGCCGATGGGATCGAGCGGATCTTCAACGATCATCCCGTCGAATTCTCTCCCTTGCTCCGGGCCCGCGCGCCGAACCTCCGATTCCGTCACAAACTGGCGCGACTGGCGCTGACGCTGGCGGCCTGGGACGGAACTCCCGGCGGACTCCCGCGCATCGAGCATTTTACCGAGGCGGCATGCTACCGCATGATGCCGAGTTAAAGCCGGGTGCGCTTGAGCATCTCGTCCTTGGCCCGATTGATCGCCTCCGCGATCCTCTGCGCGTCCTGCCATTCGCGCGAGCCCGGGCGTCCGACGAGATCCGGATGGTAACGCTTCATCTGGTCGCGATACGCCTTCTGGATCTCGCTGCGGGAAGCGTCGAGCGCAACACCCAAGATGACGTGCGGCGGGGCGTCGAGTCGGATTCCCTCCAGCTGCGCGGGGCGGGCGCGTTCCGGTTTTTCGCTGGCTTTGTCTTGCGTGTGCCCGAGCGCGGGGGTCGACCCGCCTCCAGATCCCTTCGCGTCCTTACGGGGCTCGCGGTCCGCCTCGCGCACGGCAAAGTTCGAGGAGCTGTCCCGACGGGCGGCGCGCAGAATGACGGCCAAAACGAGCACGCCGAGGATGCCAAGCTGCAACAGAACAAAAAGATTTTTGGTCTGACCCTGAGTTTCCATCGCCCCTCTATTTTGCCAAAGATGGGACGGGCTGGCCAATTTCTTCTGATTACCCTCCTCCTCTCTCTGGCCGCTTCGGTATGGCCCGACCTCGCTCACTCCGAGACGCGCTGTCTGGGTTGGAGTCCAGTTCGCCGAACCGGATCGGACCGCTGCTGGGCGGAGGCCAGCACCGTTTCTGGCAGCAAGCTCTGCTTTTCCAAGGCGCTTTGGTCGTCCTGGCTCGACTCCCGCCCCTCGGAACGGGAGTGCCTCGAGGTGAAGCTTCGAGAACGGGTGAGCTCCTTCCCGCATAATCTGCCTCAAGATCCCCCTAAGATCCTGCGAATCTCGGAGGAGATCCGGGAGCTTCACGCGAGACCTACGGTCCCCGATCGGGACACGCGACTCCGCCGGCTTTTACGGGAGAAAATCTGGCTCAAACTCGAACGTTGGCGCGAGCGCGTCGGCCAACGGCTTGAGCGCGCGGATCCAACCGGCGTGTTCCGGGCGCTCCTGCTTCAACAAGCGATCCCGGGCTCGCCTCTTGGAATCTACCGGCTTCTGGGCTTCGTTCACTTGGCCACCGCAGCCGGGGTCCATATCTATGCGATCCATCGGATCTGGCTGGGCTTCGTGTTTCGGATCGCCTCGCTGTTCGGCTTGTCCCCACGCCGGTCACGCGCCTTTTCCGAAGCCTCAGCCTGGCTCTGGACGATGCTTGCGTGGGCGCTCGCCGGATTTCGCCTCGGACTCCTGCGACCGTGGCTGGTGATCTCCATGCGCTCGGTGGCGGAAAGCCTGGGTCTTCGGTTCCGTCGTTACGCCCCGCTCACGCTGTCGCTCTCTCTGGACCTTCTGATCGGTTGGTATCGAGGCGAAGCGCTCACGTTGCACTCAGGACGTTGGATTTACGCGCTCGCGGTGGGAGGCGCCCTGACGGCATGGGACGGACCGCGCGCTTCTCCGTTTCGAACGCACGCCCGGATGGCCGTAAGATCCTGGGTTGCGACGGCGGTGCTCGAAGCCTGGGTTACCGGTCTCTGCGCTCCACTCACACCGATCTTGAGTCTGGTCACGCTGCCCCTATTCTGCAGTTTTCTCTATCCCCTGCTGTTCTTCGATTCGCTGCTTCCGATAGCGGCCGTACCGGAGTTGCTCCGCGTCTCTAGCCTGGCGCTTGAGGGTATGCTTGCGTTTACGCTCAAGGCGTCCGCGCTCTGGCTGATTCCGCACTGGGCACTGCTCGTGGGAGCCGGCGGAGGAGCCCTGATTGCCGCATTTGGATCCGCAACTGAAAGACCGCGGACCGGATATGCTTCGCTGAAGTGGGGCGCGCTTGGCGTCGCGCTGACCGCCTTCGGCGCGACACTCATCCCCACTCCGAGATCCAGCGAAGTCCTCCAGCTTGACGTCGGCCAGGGCGATGCGGCTTGGGTGCGTTCGGAGCAGACAGGTCTCATCGATACAGGGCCGCCGGGCGCGCTTCGCCCGGAGAAGTGGATCGCGCTTCTCGCATCAGAGAGCCGCACGCACCTGGACTGGGTGGCGTTGACGCATCTCGATCAGGATCACTCTGGCGGCCTTCTCGACCTGGCCCGCCTGGTTCCGATTGGCTGCGTGGAACTCTCGCCGGCTGAGGAGGCGTCGGGACGGGGTCAGACTCTCGCAAACTCCCTGCGCTCATTGGGCGTTCGCGCAGGCACCGGATGCGTTCCCATTCCGGTTCTTCACCCCGCGGAACGGACCGTCTCCTCCAAAGCCAACGCGCGCATGAGCGCTTATCTGGTGCCCCTGGTCAGCCGCGGCATCCGCGTCGGCAGCTATCTGAGCACCGGAGATGCATCCGTCCGGGACGAACCGCGGTTCGTGCGCTGGGCCCTCGACCAGGGTTGGAATAGGTATCCGCACCGGATCTTCAAGTTGGGTCATCATGGTTCAAGAACCTCCTCCGCCCCGGAGACCTTGCGCCTGCTCCATCCGAGCGAGATCTGGATCTCAGCCGGCGCGGGAAACCGCTACGGGCATCCCCATCCGATGATCCTGGAGAGAGTCCTTGAAATTGGCCACGAAGAAGGCGTGAAGCTCCGTAGGACGGACCGAAACGGAGCCCTGGGCTCGCCTTCGCCTTAAATCGGAAATCTGGCGATCAGGCGCGCCCGTTCAGGCGTGTCACTCGAGACACATCCGCCGCTGGGGCCGCAGGCCTGATTTACTAAATAAACATGCTACACTATTCGATAAGTCCAGATGTGCGGGCCACGATCCTAGGCGCGCGCGAGGTCCGAACAGGGAAAGACCAAAATTGACCGGGGAACAAAAACCGAATCAAACACGATCCAGGTTCGCAGCGCAGGCCAAGCTAGGCGCGGTCCTAGTCCTGTGCTTGGCTATCGGCCAGCTGTCGGGCTGCGCGCGCAAAGGCGCTGGCTTGGTGAGCACGTGCACCCTCCCGGATGACCAAGTGGGCACCCTCAGCGGACGCTGGAAGGCGCCCCCCGTGCCGATCGCCTTCCATACCGGGGATTTTACCGCGGAAGAGATGTCGGAGATCATCCAGGCGGCGAGCACCTGGAACAGCTTCTACGCGCAAACGCTAGGCCTAAGCCCGATCGACTTCGGCACGACGGCCAACCCCCGACAGGTATCCACCTCTCGTCCCAACTCCACCTATGTCTGCTCGCAGAGCATCGTGACGGAGTCGACTGGCGCATTCAGCTCGCAGGTCGTGCTCTACAAATTAGGGGTATGGCCCTATCCGTCCCAACCCAACGCGATGGCGCTGACCACGTTCTGCAAAGGAGCGGGCTCCCCCTTGCCGCTCTTCAACATGGCGATCATCGAATTCAACTACCAGAGCTTCTGGGTCTCCGGAAAAAAGGTCCCCGACCTCCAGACCATCATTCTGCATGAATTCGGGCACCTGCTTGGCCTCAATCACAGCTGCGAGCAGTCGTCGCCCGGTTCGGGCACGCCACTCTGCGGCGCCAGCACGGATTATTCGGCCGCAGTGATGGCTCCTGTTTTCACTTTCAACTCTTCAGGGTATGGAGAATCCAAACGCGCGCTCACAGGCAACGACCAAGGACGCGCCAACTGCATCTACAGCTACACGCCCTGACGAAGTCCACTCATGAATAGCGCCCACGTCCCGAAATCCCTCGTGCCCCGGATCCTCTTTGAGGACACGCACCTCATCGTCCTGTCTAAGCCCGCGGGCCTTTTGAGCCAGGGGGAGATCACCGGCGACATCAACCTCGTCGACTGGGCCCGCGCCCATGTGGGCCGCAATTACGTCGGCCTGGTGCATCGACTGGACCGTAACACCTCGGGCGCGATGGTCATCGCCAAGCGGACCAAAGCCGCCGAGCGACTCACTCGCCAGCTGCAAGAGGGGCAACTCAAGCGAACCTATCTGGCCTGGATCCACGGGCGCCTCGAGCGGGAAGAGCGCTGGGAACACTCTCTTTTCAAAGACGAAGCTCGAAACATCACCTCCGTCGTGCCTGCGGGCCGCAAGGGCGCCAAAGCCGCGGTCTTGCGGGTCCGGCCGATCCGCTGGACTTCCTGGGAAGGCCGTCCCGTGACCTTGTCTGAGTTCGAGCTGGAAACCGGGCGCTCCCATCAGATTCGGGCGCAGAGCGCCTATGAAAAGCATCCTCTCGTGGGCGACCGCAAATACGGCGCGCCCGCGGATTCGTTCTTGCGGCCGGCGTTGCACTCGTCCGTGATCGAGTTCGAGCATCCGATGACGAAAGAGGCGGTTCGGTTCGAGGCGCCTCTGCCAGAAGACATGCTTCTGATTGGCTCAAACTGACTTGCATCCTTAGACTGGACGAAACATCTCCGCGACCTTACGCACGACAAACCGCGGCGAAAACAGGAAGACGAACAACTTCTGTTTGAAAACAGTCTTCGAATGCAACGCGACGACGTCACCCCGTTCGAGAGCACCCAAGGAAAACGCCACGATCTTTTTTGGGTTGACTGTCCGATCGATTTCTCTCGGCGGCGATCCGCTCGCACGGCTCTGCGCAGGCGCCTCGGTCCCTGGAATCAGGGTTTGGACATGGACTCCGTGCTTTCGCCACTCCTCGAAAAGCGCTTGGCCGAAACTGACCAGAAAAGCCTTGGATGCCGCATAGACCGCCATATAGGGAACCGGTTGATAGGCCGCCTCCGACGCGACCTGAATCACGGCCGCTGGCGCTTGTGAAGTCAACTGCGGCAGAAGCGCCTTGCACAACGCGACAGGGGTGCCGACGTTGAGCTGCAAAAGCCTAAAATACTGTTCTGGTTCCGCTTTTTCGAACGGCCCCCATTGATTGACACCCACGTTGTTGACGAGCAGACGCACGCGGATGCCGCGTTCCGCGAGCGCTTCGACGATTTTCCCCACGGAGTCGGGCCGACTGAGGTCGATCGCAAGCACGAGCGTTTGGATAGAGTGGCGCTCCGAGAGCTCCCGGCTCAATTCCTCCAAAAGTTCCTTGCGCCGGGCGACCAGCACCAGGTGCATCCCCAGGGACGCCAACTGCGCACAATATTCCCTGCCGATCCCGGCGGACGCCCCGGTGACCAAGGCCCAACTCCCCGGCAGGCTCTGCAATCGAACTCCAACTTTCTGACCCATCTCATTCCCTCCGCCACGACCCTCAATCCATCCTGCTCCAACCGAGCGGGGCACCCAAAAATGTATGATACCGCTGTCCGAGCCTCACGGCGCTCAGCATAGCCAATATGGAAGTCCATCACTCTCATTCAGAAAAAGCGCGCCATGCATCGCGCGCCATGCATAGCGCGACGAATGGGGCGACGCTCAGCTGCAGGTAACTCGCACACGGCGCAAGCTCCTTGTCGTCGAGTCGGCCAAGGGATCTGCCCTGGCGGGAGTCCCATCGGCGAGTGAGGCGCAAGCGCTCAAAATAACAACCCATCGGCTCACTGACGGGTTAAGGGTCACGGTTACTTTTCGGAGTGCACGGAAACGGCATCAAAAGGAAGTACCTGGGACAGCGCGAAAAAAAGAATGGGCCATGCAATGAAAGTTTTGCTTCCCTCTCTCTTGTCGCTGGTTTTGGGATCGGCTTTGGGTCAAAGCGCGCATGGACAGCAACGATGCTCGTCCCTATTCACGAAGCTCGATACTGATAGTTATCTTAGAAACGAGAACGCGACATTATCTCCCAAGAATTATCGGCGCCCCAACCTGAGGACGATGACCGATGAGACGCGCGGCTACTTCTATTTTTTGACCTCCGATTTCGCGAATCAATTCAGGGCACTTCAGCCTGGCTCGGTGATCATTGATTCGGGCGCCGGTGCTGGGGCCGCCATGCTGGAAGCCGCCTCAAGGAGGCACACGACCTATGCGATCAATGGCCAGGACACGATCAGTTATCTAAAAAATTTGCCGGACACTCCATCGAATACGATCATGATCGAAGAGCCTATGATCAAAGCGATTCATATGCCATTGAGCGACATTCCAGTCGTTCCTGAAACAATCTGGGATGGCGTCAAGCAAGAGGCGGTCGATACGTGGACGACGGTCGGGATGGCGGAACAGGACAGAGCACGACTTCGAACCGCTTTTTATGACACTTTGGAGAAGTTCAAGAACCAGGGGAAGTTCAATTATCTCATCGGATATAGTGAAACCCAGTTGCCCGGAATCGAGGCGAGGGCTGACCTACTCACGGACGCCTACGGGGGCTTTAGGATCATACAATCGCCCGAGGGCTTCCCGATGGTCTTGGTGATGAAAAGGAGCGCGGCAAAGGAATTGAATCTCGAGAGTAGGTTAAAGCTCGACAGTGCCTTTAACGCGCCCATGGATGATACATTTTACGGAATTGCCCTCTAAATCGAAAGATAGCGCAAGGCACAACGCATAAGTGGATGATCCGACAGATGCACTAAGATCCCGATTTGTAACTGCCGAAAAGAAGAGCGATGACCCTTGGCTCATGGGCTGCTTTCCTCGCCTTCTTTATATCTTTACCGGCTTTCGCCAAAAGTCTGGCGGAACTTGACCGCATCGCGGACAAATATGGCGCTGAGCTTTTCAAGGACCCCAACGCCCAGGCCGAATACTTATCCGCGGTCCAAGAATACATGAAGAGCGACAAGATCCCCATGGAGGAGTTCCGGGGAATCTTGAATCAAGCCAATCGGCTACAGACCGAGCTACCGGACTTGCACGACCGCGCTCTGAACCCGGCCCTCAAGCCTCAGACCATCGAAATCTCCGTGAAGTCGGACCGCTACCTCTACAACGTCACCTTTGGCGACTTTCCGATGTCCTTTGTTCTATCGCTTAAAGTCGCATCTCCGCTGCGGAACTCGGTCCGAGAGAACATCGGCTACCACGGCGAGAAATTCAAGGCCGGGGCGCTTCAAAACAGTGAACAGACATTGAAAGCGTTCGATGACTTCGAAAGGGATATCGCTCAGAGCCAAGAGGGAAAAAAGGCGATCGAGATCCGCCGAGCGATGTTCTTGAAAAAGATCCGCGCCGCGCCTGAGACCCGCCAGGCTGCTAATGTCGCCTTTTCATACCTCTATTCAGGGCCTGAAAGCGCTTTTACTATCGCGGACGAGCAAACCTTCAAAACGAGAAACCCTTCCGTCATGCTCGGACTTCTCGACGAACTGAGGGAAAATCCATCCCGTTACATCGACGAAACAAAGGTCGCACAGACACTTCCATCGCTCCAGACGCTTTCGTCTGAGATCCGGCGCAAGACATTATCCTTCTTATATTCGGTTTTTCGAGATCAGATCCCCTCAGCTCAAGAGTTTACGGAAAAAGCGCTCCAAGGGGTCAAGGAGGAATCGCCTTTCCGACTATTTCGTCAATATGACCCTAATAATTTCAGATTTCCTCGAGAATTCTCACTCACCTTAAGACAATCACCTCGCCCGTTTCACAGCCTCTTTAAGGGAATTCCGCTCAAGGAATGCGTCGGCGGCAGCTGCGACACGCTCAGCCCGGAGAGATGGGGTACCGCGCTCATTCAAGATGCGCGGGTCTATCATATTGAGCGGGATGGAAAATACCTTGGCTTTATTCAGCTCGTTCCAGTCACAGGTCCGGACGGAAATCGGTATGCGAGCGTCGACTTTGGGTATAGCGGGCTTCTCAATTCGGTGGCGTTTACCGATGCTCGATCAGGAAATGTCGCGCAGGAGGAGCTCTGGAGAAGTGTCTTGCATCAACTCCGAGAGAGACACCGGGAGGAGTTCAAAGGGATTGTCTTGAGCGAATCGAGCGCCTTTCGAAACGACGGCGTGAAACGCGCGGTCATGGAGTCCGATATGTTCGAAACAGGGAAAGTACTAGGTCGGGCGCAGGACTTTAGATTGGACGACCCTTGGATACTCAAGTTCGCCAAAATTGGGCGAAAGGCATATCCGATGAAACATAAAGAACACCGTTACGGTACCGGTGAGATGATCTTTGACGCCAAGACAAAAGACGCCAAGGTCCTGAGATTGCTGCCGGAGGAGTGCAGCAAGCTCTTCTCGGATCTCTAACCTCCATCGTAGCCCGTCTCAACGCGCCCGAAGAACCCAGCCCTTGAGATAGCGCTCCGGCGCCGAGCCCAGGGGCGACGGAAAAGTCTCCGGTTGCTGGATTTCCGAGAGCACTTCGAACGACAATTGACTCGCTCGCGCGGCCGCGAGCACGTCAGCCTCAAAGCGCTGCCGGGGGATCTGCGCGGAGTTGATCGAGGTGGCCACCACCCCGCCCGGCGCGAGCAGATCGAAGGCGAGCGCATGCAACCGGGTCAGATCCTTGGCCGTGGAGAAGCTCCCCTTCTTGCCGCGGGAGAACGAAGGTGGATCCAGAATGATGCAGTCGAAAATGCGTTTTTCGCGCGCGAGCCGCGGGAGCCACTCAAAGACATCCCCCGAGATAAAGCGCGCCGATGCGTCCGGAAAACGATTCAGCGTCCAGTTGGCGTGCGCCCAGTCCACCGTGGACTTGGAGAGATCGAGCGTGGTGACGTGCTCGGCGCCGCCCAAGCCCGCGGCGACCGAGAGGCTACCCGTGTAGGCAAAGAGATTGAGCACGCGCCAGCCACGCGCGCGGGCGCGGAGCCAGTGGCGCAGCGGCGCATGATCGAGAAAGAGTCCCGGATGCCGCGCGCCCTGGAGCTGGATCCAGTAGCGGCCCACCTCGGTGACTTCGAAGCGGCCTTCGGGCGGTTTTCCATAGAGCGCGACTGGCTCGCCGGGCACGCCCTTTTCGGGCCTCCCGAGCTCAACGACCGAAGCCGCGCCTTTTTCCCGCAAGAAGGCCACAGCCGCATCGCGGACCGCCTGAGTCTCGCGCGCGCCATTGCCACCTGCAGCGCCGCGACCTTCGCGCTCCCAGAAAGTGAGCCAATAGTGATCTCCCGCGTCCGGGCCCGCGGCGCAGACAAAGCGATCGATCGCGAGCTGGGTCAAAGCGCCCTGGCCCTCGCCCGGGCCGTGAAACACTCGGAGCGCGCCCGTCTCGGCGAGCACTCCCCGCTCCTCGCGCCAGCTCCAGGCACGTTGCAGCTCCGCATGCTTGTCGTTGCGCTCAGACACGTGTCCCCACCTTTCCCAGTCGATCCACCCAGGATTGAAAATCCGCGGGCCACGGCGCGACGAACTTTTCGCCCGTGGGAAGCTCCAGGCGCGCCGCGTGCAGCGCCACGCGGCCCACTTCGAGATCCTGTCCGCCGACCTGCACCGTGCGAGGCCCCCCGTAGCGAGTGTCGCCCCAGAGCGGATGCCCTTCGTCCGCCAGATGAATGCGGATCTGATGGCGCCGGCCCGAGCGCGGCGCCACGCGCGCGAGGAATCCTTCGCGCCAAGCTTCCATCACTTCGACCTGAGTGATCGAGGGGGCGCCCTGGATCGGCTTGCGCAACGTGAGCACGGGCATCGAAGCCTCGCCCACGGCCAGGCAATCGTATACCTTGCGGACTTGATGTTTTTCGAACCAGCCATTGGCCGCTCGGTGATCTTCCGAAGTGCGCGCAAACAGCACCACACCGCTGGTCTCGCGATCGATCCGGTGGACCACCCAAATCTTGTCCCCTCCCTGCTCGCGCTCATATTGGAGCGCCCACGCGGACAGAACTGGTTCGGGATTCTGAGTCGAGTCAGCGGAGGGACGCGAGGGCGGAATCGTCAACCAGCCTGCGGGCTTGTTGATTACGAGCCAGCGCTCGGTACGCGCGATGACCTCAGGCTGAGGGAACAAGGTCGCTGCCGGGACGGGCAATGGGCGGGACGAGGAGTCGGACATTGCCCTGAGCCTACCATAATCCATCTCCAATTAAAGGGTGCGGCAAGCGCGAGCTGTGATAAGGGATGGGCCACTCAGGGGTGAAATCATGATTCGCAAGCCAATGACCTTCAGCCGGATCCTCATGCTCGTCCTGGTCGCGGGTTTTGTCTCCGTGGCCGCCAGCGCCCTCTATGCAGCCAACGCGGGAGACCGCGAGATCCAATGGGCGCGCGAAGTCCCGTCCAAGTGCAAAGCCGAGGACCTTCGCGCCGGGCTCGACGATCTCAAGCGCTGGCCCGAATGGTTCAAGGCTCTGGATCGAGTCGAATCACCCGAAGGAATCGTGTTGAGCGGCGCGCCGCAAGTGGGCTCACGGCTCGTGCTCCAGATCAACCCCAAGCGCAGTCCTTGGTCCCGCTTCAATCTGACCGTCAAAGTGCTTGAGTTCGAACCGGGTAAAGCGATCCGGCTCGAACTGCTCGATGATTCGACCGGTCGCCTCCCGCAGCTTTTCAGCCGTCTGGAATGGAAAGTCGAACTCGCTGAAGGCTCTCGAGGTCCCGTGATCCGCGGCTCGGAAGTGGCACAGACTCGTCACTGGCGCTCCCGCGTGTTTGGTCGCCTTGCCGAGCGGACGCTGATGAATCAGGTCTATTACCCTGATCTGATCAAGTTCTCAGAGCTGACGCTCCCGAAGGAACCGACCTTCGAATTCATGCCGCGCGGGGGCGGTCGCTGACTTCAGCGGAACTGGCCTTCTCCGACAAATCCCCACCCGTTTTGGCGACGGCTAAAGGATTTTGCCGCAGCCACTCGGCCGAGGGCATCCAGCCGTTGATGGTGGATCGGAAGCAAATGTAGGCATCCGGCGGAAGCTGGAGGCGATGGACCTCTTCCGTGGTGCATGGGCCCACGATCCCCTGTCCA
>CAYXVB010000076.1:3278-16159 GCA_964467785.1 uncultured Bacteriovoracaceae bacterium | reverse complement strand
GCGGTCACCATAATCACCGCAGCGGCCCAGCTATCGATCTCGACCGCCTATTCATCCGAGGAAGCCCCCTGGAACTGCTCGATTCAGTACGCCATGCTCCGAATGCGCCTCAAATTCAACGCATTCGTGACATCGCGCACTCTCGGTGAATACGACGTCTACATTGCGCGCGAATTCATGCAGTTTCTAAAAAGTCTAGGGCCAGGATCGCACTGGCTGGATGCCGGGTCGGGCGAAGCGATCGCGCTCACACAATACCTCGAGAGACACCCTGGAAAAGCCCGCGTTACCGGCGTCGTTTATAGCGGAAAAAAGCCAAAAAAAGCCCCCGAACAGCTCCGCTACCTCAGCGGGAGATACATCGAGGACATTCCCGATGAGGAACTCGGACGCGCGGATCTCATCTCCGATGTCTTCGGGCCTGGCTCCTACTCCACGCGAGTCAGCCAGGTGCTGAATAAGTATCTCCGGATCCTTAATGCGGGAGGACGAGCGTTTATCACTCTCACTTCCCACTCCACGGTCCAGGTGCAAGGACGGAATATCCCGCTCCAGAGCTACTTGCTCTCCCTCAAACCGCCCCCTGGAATCGAATTCGGATACGAGGGCAACACTCTGATCATCCGCAAGGCGCGGGAAGTCGAGTTCCGCACTCCCGACTTAGAGCTGGTGAGCCTCGAGTCCGGAGCCCCACCGGAACGGGTCTTCCGACCGAGGGACACTGATTAACAAATATCGTATGCGCGGCGGTCTCATGCGGTGGACCGCCCTTCGCATCGGCTATCTTCGTCCGGCGCCGCCGGCTCCCTGCTGCGCCGCCTGCATGGACGCGGAGTAGCTCTCCGCCGCACGGACGATCGAATACATCTGTCCGAACGTCTCGTCATAGCGCCCGGGCTCGTCGATGCCCTGCCGGAGAAAGCCGTTGATCCGTTCGATCACCGCCACGGCCTGGTCGATCTTGGCGTTCGCCCCGCGCACGTAAGCGCCGACATTGATCAAGTCCTCGGCCTGGTTATAGAGCGCCATCCATTCGCGGATCTGCCCCGCGTACTTCGAATGATCCTTGCTGATCACGGCTTTCATCACGCGGCTCGCGCTCGAGAGCACATCGATCGCCGGAAAGTGGTTGCGCTGCGCGATCCGGCGCGACAGCACGATGTGGCCGTCCAGGATCGACCGCGCCGTATCGGCTACAGGGTCGTCCATGTCATCACCCTCGACGAGGACCGTGTAAAAGCCGGTGATGCTTCCCTTGCCGGGCGCCATGCCCGCGCGCTCGAGCAGCTTGGGAAGCGTCGAGAACACGCTGGGCGTGTACCCCTTGGAGGCGGGAGGCTCGCCCATCGAAAGGCCGATCTCTCTTTGCGCCATCGAGAAGCGAGTCAGCGAGTCCATCAAAAGCAGGACGTCTTTACCCTGATCGCGAAAATACTCCGAAATGGTCGTCGCCAAGAACGCCCCGCGCATTCGCTGCAGCGGCGACTTGTCCGAGGTCGAGACCACGATCACAGAACGGGCCAGACCTTCGGGCCCCAGATCGCGCTCGATGAACTCGCGGACTTCACGCCCGCGCTCGCCGATCAGCCCGATCACGTTGATGTCGGCCGTGGTGTTGCGGGCCATCATACCCAATAGCACCGATTTACCGACGCCCGAACCGGCCATGATGCCGACGCGCTGGCCCTTGCCGCAAGTCAATAGGCCGTTGATCGCGCGGACTCCCACGTCGATCGGCTCTTCAATCACTTCGCGCTCGAGCGGGTGTGTCGGTGTCTGGTAGAGACCGCGCTCCTCAAGTCGTACCCCGAGCGGGACTAGCGGGCCCTTGCCATCGATCGGCTCGCCGCGTCCGTCGATCACTCGGCCTAAAAGCGCCATGCCCACGGGCACGGAGGCCACGCGCTTTCTCAGCACGACCAGGCTGTCGTTGTTGACGCCGCGTAGTTCCTCATACGGCATCAGCAGCACGCGCTTGTCGCGAAAACCCACGACCTCGGCATCCACGCCTTCGGTGGTGCGGGGATCAGGCGAATTTAGGATCCGGCATAAGCTTCCCACGGCGGCGCCAGGCAGATGCGCCTCGTACACCAGGCCCAGTGTCTTGGTGACTTTGCCCGCCTCGCGATAAAGCGCGGCGTTGGCCAAGCGTGTATCGATCAGGGGCTGATCGAGTTCAAAGCTCACTTCGCACCCCGCCCTTCGGCCGGGCCCGCTTCCGCCTTGCCGGCCGCAAGCTCGCCGAGCAGGGCCTGGTGCACCGCCTCTAGCTGCCCGTCGATCGTGGCATCGATCGTGTTCCAATCCGTCTCGATCCGACAGCCTCCTGGCGAGATCTCCTTCGAGACCTCGACGGTGAGATTCTTGAGCGTCCCGAGCGAGGCCTCGAGGCTCTCCTTGAGCGTGCCGATCATCGCGCGGTCCTGCGGGCTCACCATGATGTGCACGTTGTCGCGCAAACCCGAACGGTCCACCAGCTCCCGGGCGAGGCGCAAAACGTACTGCTCGTCAGTCTTGAGCTCGCGCAGCAGGACCATCTTGGCGGTCCGGAACACCAGCTCGATCATGTAACGCTCGTTGGCGCGCCAGATCTCGCCTTTGAGGCCCTCGGCCTCGCCGATCAATCCCTCAAAACGCTCGAGATATTCCCCCGCCTGTCGCTGGAACTCGGCAAAAGCCTCGTCATGCCCCTGCTTCAGGCCCTGCTCCCGCCCGGCGTCGTACCCTTTGCGGCGCGCCTCTTCGATGACCTCCGCGAGGCGCTCCTGCACCATCACTTCGATCGCACGGCGTTCCTCCTCCGCGACCGACAGCGGACCGCGAACGAGATCATTCAGCGCGAACCGGCTGTCCTTTTGGCTGCGATCAGGCCGCTCCGGATCGGTCGAGGCCAGCGGGCCGAAGCGGGCCTTCACCTCTCCGTAGTTGCGCGTGCCCGGCTTGCCAAAGCGCGTGAACTCGTATTTCTCGACGACCGGGACGCGCTTTTCCTCGACACGCACCGAGCGTGGGTCCTTCGGGGATTGGCCCTGAGTTTTCTCGGTCTGCACTTCGAAGCCGTTGATCTTGAATCGATTCATACGAGAGCGTCACCGTCGCCGCCGCGGCTGATGATGATCTTACCCTCGCCTTCAAGCCGCTTGGCCACGTTGACGATCTCCTGTTGCGCCGCTTCGACGTCGGAGACACGCACCGGCCCCATCGCCTCCAGGTCCTCGCGGAGCATGTCGCCCGCGCGCTTGGAGATGTTGCGGAAGATCTTGTCCTTGATCTCGTCCGGCGCCGTCTTGAGCGCCAGCGTGAGCTTGGAGCTGTCCACTTCCTTGAGCAGCGACTGCATGCCGCGGTCGTCGATGTAGATGATATCCTCGAACACGAACATGAGCTTGCGGATTTCCTCGGCGAGCTGCGGATCTTTTTCCTCGACGCGCGCCATGATGTTCTGCTCGCTGTTCTTGTCCATGACGTTGAGCATCTCGGCGATCGGCGAGACGCCGCCCAGCTGCTGGGTGTCGATCGAGCCCAGAGTCGCCAGCTCCTGCTTGAGCACCTCGTCGACCTGCGCGATGAGGTTTGGCGAGATGAAGTCGAGCGACGCGATACGCAGCACGACTTCGGTCTGGATCCCCTCCGGAAGACGCTTGAGCACCTCCGTTTTTTTCGAGGGCTCCAGGTGCGCCATGATGAGCGCGATGGTCTGAGGATGCTCGTTGACCAGGAAGTTGGCCAAAGTTCGCGGGTCGACCAGCTCGAGCGCCTCGAGAGTGCGGGAGCCTTCGACCACGGAGAGCTGGCCCAATACGGTCTTGGCGCGGTCCTCGCCCAGGGTTTGCAGGACGAAGTCGCGCCCCTGCGCATGGCCGAAGATCAGGTTCTGTTCCTCGGCGATCTCGGTGTAGAAGTCCTCCAGCACCTGCTTGACGATGGGAATCGGAACCTTGGTCACCTGTCCCATCGCGCTCACCAGGCGCTTGACGTCGTTGTCGCGCATCTTCTTGAAGATCTGCGCCGTGACCTGGTTACCCAGGACGTTCAGCAGGAGGGCCGATTTCTCGAGCCCGGTCATCTCATCGTAGTTTTCATAGGCCATGAGATCGAGTTCCTTTCACGCCGTCCGAATCAGCCGGCTGTGGCTTCCCCGGCCTTGGCGTCGCCCACCGTCGTCTTAGCCGGCGCGTGCAGCCAGTCCTTGAGGATGAGCGCCGCTTTGTGGGGATTGGTGTCCACCATCGTGACGATCTTTTCCCGGATCATCTCGCCCTCCACCTTTTCCGGATCGAGCTTTTCCGGGACGGTCGGGACGACGTCGTCGAGGTTCGGGAGGTTGGAGTTCTTCTGCAGCCGCTCCAGCTCTTCGAGGGTCTGCGGCAGGAACGAGTCCACGCTCTCGACCGTGTTTTCCGTGATCCACTTGATGAACGGCCGGACCACGAAGAAGAAGAACAGGCCAAAAACCAGGCCGATCACGCCGTAGACGATCATGTTCTGGAGATAGGTCTTTTGTTCGCGCTCGGCGAGGACGCGCTCGGCCTCCTCGAAGTCCTCGCGAGTGAACTCCATGTTCTTGATCTCGAGCGTGTCCCCGCGCTTGCGGTCGATGCCCGCGGCCGAAGCCACGATGTCCTCGAACTCCTTGAGCTTGTCCGCCGGCCAGGCTTCGACCTTGGTCTCGACCTTGCCGTCCTTGCCCGGCGTCTTGACCTGCTTGCCGTCCACCACGACCGCCACCGAGATGCGCTTGATGGACCCGATCTGCTTGGTCGTTTTCCGTACCGTCTGCGGGACGTTGTAATTGATGACCTCGCGCGACTTGGTGGTGTCGGTGCGGGTCCCGTTGGCCGGCTGCGGAGGCTCGCCCGGCGTGTTCGACACGGCGCCGGCCGGACCCTGCGGGCCGGGACGCACGGCGTTCATCGCGTCATTGTGCTTCTCGACCGAGAGCACCGCGGAAGCGTCGCCGTCGTAAATGGTCTGGGTCTCGGCGACCTGCGAGAAGTCCAGATCGGCCGTCACCTTGGCGCTCACGCGCCCGTCCCCGACCACGCGGCCGAGGATGGACTCGATTCGCTTCTCGATGTCCTGCTCGGTCTTGGACTGCAGCTCGTGCTGGGTCATGGTCGCGGCCGCGATCGGATCCGCCATGTTCTTGGACAGGGTCTTGCCGTTGGAGTCGACGACCACCACGTCGGCGATGTCCATGCCCTCGACGGCGCGGGAGACGAGGTTGCCGATCCCGTAGACCTGCTTCTCGTTCAGGACGACGCCCGGCTCGAGGTCGAGCACGACGGAGGCAGTCGACTTCTTCTGGTCCTCGACAAAGGCGCTCTTCGACGGCATCGCCAAGTGAACCCGCGAGCGATGCACGCCTCGGATCGAGTTGATGGTGCGCATCAGCTCGCCTTCGAGGGCGCGCTTCTGGTTCACCTTCTGGACAAAACTAGTGGTGCCGAGCGAGGTCTTGTCGAAAAGCTCGTAGCCGACGACGCTGGACTGGGGCAGGCCCATCGTGGCGAGCTCGAGGCGCAACTGGTGCTGGCTTTCCGGGGGAATCGAGATGTTCTTGCCGGTGGGATCCACGGTGAACGGAATCTTTTTGTCGCGCAGGACCCGGATGATGTTGGCGGAGTCCTCGGCGTTGAGGTTCGTCATCAACGGCACGAACGACGTCTGCCCCGCCCAGAAGAACATGTAGCTCAAGGCCAGCACGATAGCCACGGACACCCCGGCCATCGCCATGAGCTTGGCCGCCGGCTGTTCCTTGAGAAAGGCCGAAATCGCTTTGGAAACTCGCTTGATGTACTCTTCCACTCTCCAGCTCCCCCGCTCTCAGTCCCGACCCGGACTAGACCTGCATGCGCATGATCTCGCGATACGCATCCAGGACTTTGTTTCGGACGTTCATCATCAGTTTCAGGGACGTGTCCGCGCGTTCGATCGCGAGCATCGTCTCGTGGATGTTCTTGTTGCGGCCGGCAACCAACTCATGGATGGCTTGGTTGGCCTGGACCTGCATTTGATTGACGTCGGAGACGGACTTGTCGAGCATCGACGAAAAGGTCTTGGCCTCTCCCGAGCCAGCGGCCTGCGGCGCGGGCGCCTGCATGCCCTGGTTGGCCATCTCGGCGCGGACCCGCAACTCGGATGCCGGGCCGGAGCCGCCCATCAGCGACTCGACGTCCCCCGTTCCTACGATCCTTCCCATCTGTTCGACTGTCAGGTTCGGCATGTCTCAATGTCCTCTTGCGTCGCCTCATTCATCGGTCCGCTCAGCGGCCGATCTCCAGCGCCTTTTGCGCCATGGATTTGGCCGCGCCCATGGCGGTCACGTTCGCTTCGTACGAGCGCTGGGCCTGGATCATGTTGGCCATCTCTTCCACCGTGTTGACGTTCGGCATCGCCACGTAGCCCTCCGGATTGGCGTCCGGATGCGACGGGTTGTAAACCATGCGCGGCGGCCGCGTATCCTCGTGGATCTCCGTCACCTGCACGCCCTGGATGTGCTCGTCGAGCTGGTTTTGGAGGATCTCGCCAAACGACTCGCGGTCGGTCTGCGCGGCGATCACCGGGTCCTTGCGGCGGTAGGCTTTGCCGTCTGCCCCGCGCGTCGTCTCGGCGTTGGCGATGTTGCTCGAGATCGTGTTCATGCGCTTGGTTTGCGCGTCAAGCCCCGAGGCGCTCACTCTCATGGATGAAAAGAAGTCCATTACCGGTTACCTCCCCCTTCGGTGATCGCGTATTTGAGCATCCCGAGCTTGCGCTTCACCATCTCGGCCGATGCATCGAAAAGAAGCTGATTTTCCGCCATTTTTGCCATCTCGGCTGAACGATCAACGGTATTTCCGTCGAGCGACTCGATGCCGTTCGGATCCTCGAAAACCCCCGGCTCGACCGGCTCGGTCGCGTGGTGGACGATATGCCGGGCATCAGAGCCTCGGGCCTGGAGCTCAGTCCCCACTCCCAGCGCGTCCCGAAGTGCGCCCTCGAACTCCACGGCCTTGGCCTTGTAGCCCGGCGTGTCCGCGTTGGCGATGTTCGAGCTGATGACGTTCTGGTTGAACAGCCGAAGATTCATCGACGTGTTCAACGCGCCTATGGTCGGGTCAAAACCGCTATCCATTCAAGTTCCTTCCTTGGATCCTGTTCGATCGGGGGCTCCGCCCCCGCTGGATTCAGTTCAAGTTACGTGCCGCGTTGACCGATACTCCCCAATTCTCGCGGCGACGTTTATACTTCGTTTCAGCCCGCCTTCCGTCATCCGGCTGTCGTTTCGGGGACGCCGGGACCAGATGGCCCCGGCAATCCGTGCCGGTCGGAAGGCGTCAACTCGGCATTTCCCCGCCAGTTCGATCAGACGTTCAGGCCCAGCCGGCGATAGTCCGCGAGCTTGTTCCGCAGCGTCCGGATCGAGATCCCGAGCGCCCTGGCCGTGTGCGTGCGATTGCCGCTGTGATACTGCAGGGCCTGGAGGATGACGTTCTTCTCGATGTCGTCCAACGTCTGCCCCGGGTTCCAGGCGCGCTCGAGCTTCTCGCCCAGCTCCTCGGCGAGCAGGCCGGAGACGGTGCGATGCTCGATGTGGATGTCCTGCGCGCGGATCTCCGCGCCCTGGGCGGTGATCACGGCGCGCTCGATCACGTTCTCAAGCTCGCGCACGTTGCCCGGCCAAACATGCGCATCGAGCAGCGACTGCGCTTCGGAGGCGATCGACGCCACCGGCTTGCCGTTTCGCTCGGCGAACGCCTGGACAAAGTGCTGGGACACGAGCGCCACGTCGCCGATGCGCTCACGCAGCGGCGGGACCGTGAGGTTGACCACATTGAGGCGATAGAACAAGTCCTCGCGGAATGCGCCTTCCTTCACGCATTCGGCGAGATTGCGATTGGTCGTCGCGATGATACGGACGTCGACCGGGATTGGCTTACGGCCACCGATGCGGTCCACCTCGCCTTCCTGGATCACGCGCAGGAGCTTGGCCTGGAGACGGATGTCCATCTCGGAGATCTCATCCAGTAAAAGCGTACCGCCGTTGGCGAACTCGAACTTTCCCGCCTTGCTCGTCACCGCGCCGGTGAAAGCGCCACGCTCGTAGCCAAAGAGCTCGCTCTCGAGGAGGTTCTCCGGAATCGCCGCGCAGTTGATCGCGACAAAGGGACGACCGGCGCGATTGCTGTTCTCGTGCACCAGGCTCGCCATCAGCTCCTTTCCTGTGCCGCTCTCTCCCTGAATCAGCACCGTCGCCTTGCTCGGCGCGACCGTCCTGGCCAGCTGGATCAATTCCCGCATTCTCCTGTCAGCCGTAACGATATCCGTCATTTTTTGCCCTCCTTGGCATTGGCAGGTTTGCCTGTTTCGTTCTCCAGCGCCTCGAGCGCCAGTCGTTTCCAGAGTTCACTGGGATTTCCGCCGATCTTCCCATCGGCAAGCTTCTGCAACGTCTCGATCCCGCGGGCCTTGCTTTCGGCTTCGCCCGTGTTGAGCAACGCCTTGGCGTAGCCATAAACCGCCTGCCCCCCACCCACGCCGGCGTCCATGGCGCGGGAATAGGCCTGCGCGGCCTCGCCCCAGCGTCCCACCCGATCGAGGATCTGCGCCTGGGTCAGGATCAGCGTCTCGAGGGACGGCGTTACCGGCACGCCGAGCGCCGTGGCCGCTTCGCGTATCGCGGCGTCATCGTTTTTTCCGTCTTTCTGGGCCGCGGGCTCACGCTCCTCGGCGCGGCGTTCACGGACGTGGTCTTCAAGACTCCGCAACATGCGCAACGCCACCTGCTGGTCACCGCCCTTGGCTTGCAGGAGCGCGACCCAGCCTTCCAACCTCGCATCCCTCTCTGCCGCGCCCCTCGAAGGCCGCAGCAGCTGGGCCTTGAGCGCGTGACCGAGCGCCGGTTTTTCCCGGCCTTCGCGCTGATCCATCAGTCCCAGGATGATCTCGCGCTCGTAAGAGTGGGGCGACTCCTCGCCCACCTTAGCGAGCGCCGCGCGGATCTTGTCGTTGGACTCCTTGCGCTCGCCGTTCGTGGTGATCCAGAGCGCCTTGGCCTCGCTGAACGCGGCTTCGTAGACGCGCATGCGGATCTCGGGATCCTCCATATCCTCTGCGGCCTGCCGGGCGCGCTTGGCCTGCGCGGCGGCGGGAGCGCGCCCTTCGGCGGCTTCTTCCTCCGCCTGGCGCTCGCCCGCGGCGAGCATCGCCCGATCGTGCTTCTTCGGCCCTTCCTGGTAGACCTCCGCCAGCTCTTTAGCCAGCTTTCCAAAGCCCAGGTCCGATGCCGCCAGCGATAGCTTGAGGATATAGCTCGGCTCGGAGAACCGCTCTTCCCAGGGAATCGCCCCGTTGCGCTGCTGATAGAGCTCGATCGCCTCGGCCTTTTGACCATCGGCCAACATAGTTTCGATCCTGCGACGGAACAACGCGCCAATCATCGGCTTGACCACCGCTTTGAACTCGGGAGTGCGATTCGGGGTCAGCGCCCGGATCGCCGTCTCCATCGCATCGAGCTCCAGGCGGGCAGCCTCCTCGCGGTTCTGTGCCTGGCCCGATTCCGCACGGCGCGACCAGGTCACCAGCGCGCGGATCTCCGCGAGATACTTGTATTCGGTGTAGCGCACCATCGCGAGCTCGCCGTCGCCCGTGAACTTCGCCGCTTCATTGGCAAAGAACCGCATCCCTGTCTCGGCGTTCATCCCGGCCTGATCGCCGCAAGTGGCCAGCCTCATCCGCGCCAGCGTCGCCCCCGGAGTGACCGGATAACGGTTCACGGTCTCGAGATAGTGGGCGCGCGCCGCCGGATCCGCGTTTCGGCTTGCAATCTCCGCGAGTCGGTAAGTCGCTCTCCACCCCATCGTGTGATCCGGGAAGCGCTTGAGAAAGTTCTCGAACGCCACCTTGGCGCGATCAAAATTGCGCAGACCATAGAGCGCTTCGGCGCGGTTAATGTGGATCGACGGAAATTCGCCCGCCTCCTCGCCAAAGTAGTTGATGCCCTGGAAGTAGGCGGCCAGAGCTTCCTCATATTGGAAGCGCGCCATATACAGGTCGCCCATGCGGATGGCGGCCTCAGCCTTTTGTTTGCGATCCACCGCATGATCGATGACCCAGCGGTACTCCTTGGCGGCGCGCTCCGTCTGCTTGAGCGCGTAGAAACTCTCCGCGACGCCGAGATGGAAAAGCCAGCTCAAGCGGTGATCCGGATGATGGCTCACCAGCCACAAAAACGGATCCAACGCCAGGAGATGGGAGCCAGCCTGGATGTGCCGCGCGGCCAGATACATCGCCGAGTGGAGCGCCACCGCCGACTCCTGCGAATCCAACATCAGGCGCTGCAGGAGCTGGTCGGACTCCTGGAACATGCCGAGCTTGAAGTAGATGTTGGCCCGGAGAAACCGTGTCTCGAGCCGATACATCGAAGAAGGATGCTCGGCGTCAAAAAACTCCAGCGTGCGCAGCGCCAACCCCAGCTTGCCGTCGCGATAGAGCTTGAGCGCCAGTCGGACGTACTGGGCGTCCTTGGAGTTGCCTTGCGGGTCGCGAAATTGGTAGTTCGCGTCGGGCGAAGCGATCGGGATGTACCGGGTGAAGTCGACCGGCTCGTGGAACGGGATGAAAGGCAGCACCACGTCGTTTTGATCCGTGAGGGCGTCCTTGCAGAATCGGTCGATGTTGATTGCCGCGTTTTTGCGGGCCTCGCTCGCGATCTTACGCTCGGCGCGACGCTTGGCCTCCGCCTCCGCCTTCTTGATGGACGCCTGGTGCATTTCCTGGCGTTTGGCTGCTTCGACCTCGGCCACGGTCACGGTCTTTCGCACCCAGAAGTCGAGAACATATTGCGACGAAGCCTTGTCCCGGTAATCAAAGGCCTCCATCCGGGGCTGGGCGGGCGCGTTCGGGCCAGAGGGGTACTTCCACTTGCCTTCGGCCACCACCCCTTGGGGAGTTTGACGAAGCTGGATGGACTGCACGCGGGGATCATTGCCATGCCTTGCCGCTAGTGCTTCGGCCCAGGCCCTTTCCTCACCCAGCGGAGCGCCAAGATCCGCGAGGTCCAGGCCCTTGAACAAGACTCGGAACCCCTGCGCGGTGTTCTTCATCTCGACCGGGACTTCGTCCACTCCACGATCGAGGCGAAAAACGAGGCGACTATGGGTCTTGAGCGTTTCGAGCCGGACCGGTTCTCCGCCCCAAGCCCGCGCGGAAGCAAAGATCGCCGCCGAGGCGATCAGCGAAGCCGCCAGGGCGCTGGATGTTTTAAGCCAAGAACGTCTCAGGTCGCTCAAAGATTGCTTCCTTGCATTGGGCTGGGCGCCGCTTCGGGTGCCGCCACGAGCTTCATGCCCGCGGCCCTATGACTTCACGGATCAATACTTAAGCAAGGGAGGTGCCATACCCGGCGACAATTGCCGCCAAAGCTCTTTTCTTCCTACCTGTTCGTTCCCACTAGGCAATTCGGCCACGCCTCAACCGGGCACTCCCTGCCGGGGGAATAAGACCGCCAGAAATTTTTGCCCTCCCGTCATGAATACAACAGTTTACGTCGGCGATTTGACAGATTAGATTAGTGCTGCATGCACAATCGGGCCCCACGCTCCGCCTCGCGCTTCGCCGCGCTGGCGCTCATCACTGTCACTCTCTCAATCAGTTCCTCGGGCTGCGCCCTCTTCAGACTGGCCGGTGCCACCGTAGGCAACGAGCGCCCAGTCGAAGAGAAGTCAGAGCTCTATCGCGTCGCCGACCTTTCCAAGCAGAGCAAAGAATGGATGAAGCTCGAGTCCGGCAGCGGAGACTCGACCCGCACCGATGTCTCCGACGTCGCCTACCAGTCCCGCCGAAACGCGTCGATCATCTCCCTCAACTCCGCCTGCCGCAAAGGCGCGGACGACGATTCGGACGACAAGCGCGAGGACCTCAAAAAGCTCTCCAGCCGCCTTTTCCTCGGCCTGACGGACATCACCTTCCATAACGAGCGCGGCCTGACCGTCCAGGGCGAGGATGCCCTTGAGACCACGATCCAGGGCAAGCTCAACGGCCACGACGAAGGCGAGGAAATGCTGCTCAGGTCGGTGGTGCTCCGAAAGGGCGCCTGCGTCTACGATCTCATGTACATGGCGCGCCCCAAGCATTTTGGAACCAACGAGCAGGACTTCGCCCATTTCGTTGATTCTCTCCGCTTCAAATAGTACCGTTTAAAGGTGCTTGCCTACCTGACCCAGCAGCTCCGCCACATCGGTGAACGTTTCATGATCCAGATCCGTTTCGCGGGCGGTTTCGCCACGCTCGGCGGTCAGATGATCTCGGAACTCTTCACCGGCCCTTTCTACTTCCGACTCGTCATCCAACAGGTCTTTTACATCGGCGTGGAGTCCTCGCTATTGGTCGCGGTCACCGCCCTGGCCACCGGCGCCGTCATGGCGCTGCAGTTCGGCTTCGGGCTGACCAAGTTTGGCGGCACCCTTTATGTGCCCAAGATCGTCTCGCTGGCCATCGCCCGCGAGATGGGCCCCGTTTTCACCAGCCTGCTCGTCGCGGGTCGCATCGGTTCCGGCATCGCCTCCGAAGTGGCCTCCATGAAGGTCACCCAGCAGATCGACGCCATCCGCGCCCTGGGAACGAGCCCGATCAAGCGCATCGTCACCCCCCGCGTGATCGCAAGCCTCATCGCCCTGCCCTTGCTCACCCTCATGGCCGACTATATCGGCCTCTTCGGCGCGATGGAGATCTGCGCCCGCGAGTTGGCGATCAACCGCGAATACTTCCTCTCCAAGGTCGGCGAGACCCTGAAGATGACCGACCTGGTCACGGGCATGATCAAGACCGTGGTCTTCGCCTTTTTCATCTCGCTCACCGCCTGCTGGAAAGGCCTGAACACCGAGGGTGGCACCGAAGGC
>CAYXVB010000076.1:0-3268 GCA_964467785.1 uncultured Bacteriovoracaceae bacterium | reverse complement strand
CGATTCCACGACCTGGGTCGTAGTCAGCTCGAGCATCTTCATCATGATCAGCGACTTCTTCCTCACAAAGATCTTCATCATGACCCACCTGATCCGAGGCTGAGACCGACGCCCATATGATGATGACCATCCCCGACGAAAAAACCCCGATCGCCCTCCAGATCCAGGACGTCTACAAGTCCTTTGGGCCCAAAAAAGTCCACCAGGGCGTGAGCTTCGAACTAAAAAAAGGCGAGATCCTCGGCCTCTGGGGCGGCTCCGGCACCGGCAAGAGCGTGATCCTGCGCTCGATCATCGGCCTCGAAAAACCCGATACCGGCCGTATCGTCTACGAAGGGCAGGACATCACCCGCCTCACTGAGCGGCAGCTGGTCGCCGTCCGCAAGAAGATCGGCTACGTCTTTCAGAACGGCGCTCTCTTTGACTCGCTGACCGTCGAGGAGAACCTGAGCTATCCCCTGCGCGAGCACACCAAACTTTCCAACGCCGAGATCCACCAAAAAGTCGAAGCCATGCTCGACCTGATCGACATGAAGGGCGCCAACAACCTCTACCCCGCCGAGCTCTCCGGCGGCATGCAAAAGCGCGCCGGTCTCGCCCGCGCCACGATCCTCGAACCTGAGATCATCCTCTTTGACGAGCCCACGGCGGGCCTCGACCCCGTGAACACCCACCGCCTCATCAAGAACATCCAGAAGCTCAAGGCCAAGGGCAGCACCGGGATCTTCGTCACCCATGACATCCCCGCCGCGTTCGAGATCTCCGACCGCATCGCGATCCTGCTGCAGGGCAAAATCCACATCATCGACACGGTCGAAAACATCAAAGCATCAAAGGACCCGCTGGTGCGCTCGTTCCTGAGCGGCATGGTGGAACACTAAAGGAGCCTGGGACATGTCCAAAAAGCTAGATCTCGAAATCAAAGTCGGCATCTTCGTCACCCTCGGCGTCGCGCTCCTCATGGCCTCCATCCTGGCCCTCGGCGGCAACAGCAGCCTCTTCTCGCGGCGCGCCTCCTTCGCCTCCCACTTCGACCGGGTCGACGGCCTGATCACCGGCGCCAAGATCGTCCTGGGCGGCATCCAGGTGGGCACGATCACCGACATCGCCTTCGACATGGACAAGCGCGACATCAAGGTCACCTACTCCGTCGACAACAGCGCCTCCCAGTGGATCCGCCAAGACACCACGGCGGAGATCGCCACCCAGGGCGTACTGGGCGACAAATACATCTCGCTCAATGCCGGGAGCCTCGACAAACCGCTGATCCAGCCCGGCACCGACATTCCCACCCGCCCGTCCGAAGGCCTCTCCAAGCTCCTCACCCGCAGCGACCAGCTCATGGTCACGTTGACGAGTCTGGCTTCCAGCCTCGACCGCGTCGTCAAAAACTTTGAGACCGATCGCCGGAGCGACACGTTCTTTGGCGGTTTGGCCGCGACCGCTAAAAACGCGGCGAGCGCCTCCGATAAACTCAACCGCGAGCTCGACGACCTCCAGATCAAGAAGATCACCCGCAACCTGGGCGCCATCCTCGAAAAAATCAACAACGGCACCGGTACGATCGGCGCGCTGGTCAACGATCCAGGCCTCTATGACGACGTGAAAAAGCTGGTTGGCGAAGCCAACCGCAATCGCATCGTCCGCAACCTACTCCGCCAGTCGATCAAAGAAGCCGACAAGGAAGAAAAAAAGCAGTAAGACTTAACTCGCAGCATCAAGTCACTGAAATAGAAACAACTTCTCACTTTGTTTTGCGATCGCAAATCTTAACCCAAAATCTGGGAAACTCGTTGTAAGGTGCCTCCGTACACTCAGTTTGCATTTCAACCCAAACGGAGACGAAGTCATGTCCGGAACGAGCGCCGACACTTATCCACAGAAATTCGTGTTCAGCCACTATCCGTCGCCCTTCTCGCCCGGTGAAGATTACACCGTCGAAGTCCTCCGCCTCACCCCTGCCCGACTGTTGGTCATCCTCGACGGCTCAACCGCCGGCATCCCCCATACGATCGACGAAGACGAGCTCCCAGATCTTGCCTCACGCCTTTGGCGCAAGCGGCTTTACCACCACGATCCCGAGATGATCTTTTGGGCCATCCGCGTTCCCTCCGCCGAAAGCACCACCGACGCAGCCGGCGAAACCGACCCAAAATACCAGCGCCTCGATTTCCTCTGGGACGGCGAGCGCTATTCCCGAGCCCAGCGCCGGGTGATGTTCAACCGCGCAGCCTTCCAGACGGCCTTCCCAGGGATGTCCGACCGCGCGGCGAGCTGATCCCGGTCAGCCCAGTGCTTGAGCGCACTTCGTCCGAATCGATTCAAAATCTGGGCGCAGCAAGCCGTTTCTACTTAAAGCATCAGTACCTAGCGGCCCTTGTGCCCACGGTAGTGGGCCAGTTGAGATTACACGAGTCACTTACTCAGAATACTGTTCCCAGGAACAGCTGGCTCGAAGGCCTGTGAGATCAACTCGTCGCGCGACGAGCTCGCTTTGGCCATCCTCCTGCCGCTTGACTCTTTGCCCATACCCGCTTACAAGCGGCACTCCTCAACCGCTTTGAAACCGAAGGAGGTCCCTATGAAAAACACCCCGATTCAAACTCAGGACTACCTTCGTTCACACGCGGACTGAAGCTTTTCAGCGCGTTGCAAGCCCGTCCTGAGACCCCAGGTCCCGATTTCCGGGACCGGGCACTCCAACTCAGGAAGTAAAATGACTCAACTCATTCGGCGCACGGCGGTCTCCACCCGGAGACTCATCCTGCGTCCACTGATGCCCACGGACTATCCGGCCTGGTTCGACGCCTACGCCGGCGCCCTACCCGCCCAAAACCGGTGGGACTGCGGTCCGCGCGACAAGACAACCTGCACCCGGACCCGTTTCTCGCGTTTGAGGAGGCTCCACGCCTCCCTGGCGCGCGACGACGAATACTATTGGTATGGCGCCTTCGAGAAAAAGTCAGGCGCACTGATCGGCCTGATCGACTTCAGTATTTTTGAAAGAGGAACGCACCAGTTCGCCAACTTCGGGTACCGGATCTTCAACCGACATTGGGGCAAGGGTTACGGAAAGGAAGCCGCGCGCGCAGGACTGGCAATCGGCTTCCGTCAGCTCCGACTCAATCGCCTGGAGGCTGCCATCAACCTCGAAAACCGCAAATCCATCCGTCTCGCCCGGGCGATCGGAATGCAGAACGAGGGGATCAAACGGCGTTACTGGTTCGAACACGGCCAATGGACTGACCACCGGATCTATGTCGCCAAT
>CAYXVB010000075.1:0-16174 GCA_964467785.1 uncultured Bacteriovoracaceae bacterium | reverse complement strand
GTCAGTACTTGATGTCGCTGGGCGTGCAGCCCGCCGACTTCAACTCGTATGGCGCGCGTCGCGGCAATCACGAGGTCATGGTCCGCGGTACGTTCGCCAACGTCCGCCTGAAGAACCAGCTGGTTCCGGGCGTCGAAGGCGGCGTCTCGATGCACATCCCCTCCGGAAAGCAAATGTCGATCTACGACGCCTCGATGCAGTACCAGTCCGAAGGCACCGCGCTGATCGTCATCGCCGGCAAGGAATACGGCACCGGCTCCTCGCGTGACTGGGCGGCCAAGGGCCCCAAGCTCTTGGGCATCCGCGCGGTCATTGCCGAAAGCTTTGAGCGCATCCACCGCTCAAACCTGGTCGGCATGGGCATCCTCCCGCTTCAGTTCAAGGCCGGCGAATCCGCCTCGGCCCTGGGCCTCACGGGCAAGGAAACCTACGAGATCGCTGGCCTCGCCTCCCTGTCCCCCGGTCAGGAAGTCAAGGTTAAGGCGACCGACGACGCTGGCAAGACTCGCGAATTCTCGACGGTCTGCCGCATCGATACGCCAAACGAAATCGAGTACTACCGCCATGGCGGCATCCTGCCGTACGTCCTGCGACAGCAACTCACCAAGTAAAGGCGGATCGAATCATGGATCGAGTTGAAAAGCTTGCCTTGATCGAACGTTCGCTCGGCCTCCGGCACAAGCTCAAGGTCCACGAAAGCATGAAGGCGCCCGAGACCCACGAAGATTTGGCCATTTCGCTGATCTCCAAGTGGGAACTTGAAGACGAGCTTCGTGCGATCGAAGAGATCCTCGCTTCGGCCCGTCAAAACAACGTGGCGGCCAAGCGGGCCCTGATCGAGAAGGAAGGCGGCATCGCCAAGCCTTCCAAGTCTGCGGTGGCAAAAAAATCAGCCAAGAGCAGCAAGTAAGTCAGAACAATAGCCCCCGCCTCGCTCGAGCAAGGCGGGGGCTGTTTCAATGGCAAAATACTGCGTTAATCGCGAACTTTCGCTTTGCCCTGGCTCGCCAGAGTCCAAGCACAGAGCTTATATAGCATGCGGGCGCCGACGTTGGCGTCCCACTCATCACCGTCGGGACCTGGCGCCACTTCATTCAAATCAAAGCCGATGATCTTGCGGCCCGATTTGACGAGCAGAGCCAGGATGTAATTAGCCTCCTGGAACTCGAGCCCCCCGGGCACGGGCGTTCCCGTGTGAGGACAAAAGCGCGGATCCAGGCCGTCGATATCGAAGGAAACCCAGACTTCCTGGGGCAACTGGGCCACGATTTCCCGGGCGATCGTCGACCAGGAAGCCCCTTCGAACTTCCGACGAACGCACTCCCGGTCGGTGTAGACGCGGATCCGCTCGCCCTGCTCCAGCGCGTATTCCCACTCCTGCTCGCAGTAATCGCGGATGCCGACCTGGACCAGCTTTTTCGCGGCGGGAATCCGTTCCATCACGTTGTGCATGATCGAAGCGTGAGAGAAGGAAAATCCTTCATACGCGATCCGTAGATCCAGGTGCGCGTCAAAATGCAGGATGCCGAAGGAGGGATGCTTTTCAGCCAGCGCCTGCAGCGCACCGAAAGGCACGGAGTGATCGCCACCGACGACAGCCGCGATCTTGCCCTGCGCCAGCACTTCGCGCGTCTGGGAGCGGACCCAGTCATTGACCTTCCCGCTGATCGCGTTCACGCGGGCCAGGGAGTCCTGCAGTGAGGCGTCGCCTCCGATATCGCCTCCTACGGCGATGATCTTGGCGGCCTGGGCCCGCGCCTCTTCGTTCCAGGAGCGGACTTCGCGGGATTCTTCGCGAATGAAAAGCCCCGGCTCATAGGGACGGGTCACGTCTCCGTCAAAAAGGTCCACCTGCTTGCTCGCCTCGAGTATGGCCGCCGGACCGTCGGAGGTGCCGCCGCCATAGGACGTCGTGGCTTCCCAAGGTACGGGGATCATCACGATCGACGACTCCTCTTCGGAAAAAGGAAGCCCAAAGATGCCCGTCTCGGCGCCTGCTGCTGCGTTTGGATCGAATTTCATGCCCAAGACTTCGCCTGAATGCCTGGCTCTGTCAAGGCGGGCTTCCGCCGGGGATTGTGGGGCGCTACTTCATTGAGGAACCCTTTCCTTGGGCGGATTGGGCCAATGGGACTTTTAAAAAGTCCCAAAAGTCACTTTAGCCCAAGTGCGGCCTCACAGCGGCCCCCCCTGAGCCCCCGACCGGCCAACCTCTCTTTCGCGTTAACAACAATAAGCCGTTCGTTTTTTCAATGTTGCCAGTGTAAGATGCAGAACTTACGCTTGGGACATGAAGACCCAGACCGAGATCATCATCTACCGCAATCGCAGCACCGTGTTCGAACACCTCACCGAACCCGAAAAGCTGGCCAACTGGTTCGAGGGCCTCATCACCTCCACCCCGCTCGCCTAACTGGCCGAGCTTTCGCCCTATATCCAAGTGGTGCGAAACGGACGAAGCAAGAAGATCTTCCACGGCACGGTCGTCGGCTTCGCCCCGGACGACCGATTCGAGTTCGAACTGGAGCTCAAGGCCACGCTGGTCCGCGTGCGCTTTGAGCTGCATGCGCATGAGGGAGAGGCGGCCACCCGCCTGATCGCCATCCAGGAGATCGCCCCCCGGACTCTTTTGGCGCGGCTGCGCACGCTGGCGCGCGCGCGGACGATCCAGGCCAGGCAGGAGGCGGACCTGGCGCGCTTGAAGCTGTATCTCGACCGCGGAGGGGACACGCGCACCTGAGCCTCCGACCGGGATCACGCCAAGCACGCGGGGCGCTCAAGGGTCGATCATCTCAGCCATTTGCATTACGAAGCCGGCCGGATTAGCATCGCCCCATGCCTATGCTCTTTCGAATGTCGATCGTCGTGATGTGCCTGCTCCCGTCCCTTTCCGCGCGTGCGGCGGCCGCGGCTGACGCGAGAGACTGGGTCACCGACGACTTCTACGTCGAGACCGTACCCGTCAGCTCCATTCGAACCGCATCGGACTCCGAAGATTGCCGCGCCCACATCCGGCGGGCGATGTGCATGGTGGGCGGCGATGTGGGAAGCACGGAACCCCGGCCCTGCCTGCCCGGAGGAGAGACTTACGCCGGTTATTTCGAGGCGCTTCACGATCATTTTCCACCCGCGCTCCAGAGGATGTTCTGCTCGGTCCGGGAAATCCGGATCGAGAGGGATTTTGCCGGGACGGCCTACGCGGGCCTGCTCAGGGACTCCTCGGGCCAGCCCGCCGGCGCGATGATGGGAATCCGCAAATCCGCGCTGGACAAGGGCCTCTCTCTCGAGCAGTTGGTCTCGTGGAAAGAGCAGCTCTCTTTTGGTGGGCGGACGGACTCCTATGACCTGACCCCTGGACTGCCGCTGGTACACACCCGCACCGGCGCACCCGTGAACGATTTCCTCTACTATGTCATCGTCCACGAGTTCGGGCACCTTTTCGATTTCGCGAACCACCTGAATCGATATGCCGACCCGAACTGCGCGCCGGCCAGTAGAGGGCGCGAATGCGAGATGCATCCGGAAAGCTGGGGCGCCCTGAGCTGGGTCACCCCCCATACCCCGAAGCCCGAAAACGAGTTTCCACACCGCACCGGACTCTGCTTCTATTGGTGCGACGGACATCCGCTGCGCCGTGAGGTGATTCCGACTCTTTACTCGGGCCTGGACCGCACTTCGTTTCTGAGCGCTTACGCCACCACCCAGCCCTGGGACGATTTCGCTGAAAGCCTGGCGTTTCACCTCACTTCGGAAAGTCTCGGAAGTACCTATGTGGTCGACACGGCCCAAGGTCCGCTCTACGACCTCATGGCCAAGCTGGGTTCGCCCGTGTTCGCCACGAAACGCGCGTATCTCCGCGCATTCCTCGAACGGTCAGACATCCGCTACCCCTACCGCCCCCGCTCCCTCAAGGCGCCGGCGATGAGGCCGGCGGCCACTTTGGCCTTGGGAACCTTGCGATCAAACCACATCCGCACGTCGCCATCCAGGCCGACTCCGTGCAGATAATTGTAAAGCGCCTTACGTAGGCCCTCGCCGAGCCCGTCGTGATCGACGCCCGTGGGATCCAGGAAGGGCAGATCGTTTTCGGCGAAACGGACCGCCTCGCGCGGGAGGAGCTTTAGGCCGAATTTTTCCGGCTCGCGTCCGATCGGGCTGTGGATCGTGGCCGAGAAACGATGCCAGTAGGCGGAGTGGATGCAGCCGTTCTCGAAGAGCTGGCGCACCCGCTCAAGCGCGTCGACCGTCTCTTGTTCCGTCTGCGTCGGAAATCCGTACATCAAATAGGCGTGCACCATCACGCCCGCCTCGGAGAACGCACGGGTGACCCGGGCCACTTGCTCGACCGTGACGCCTTTGTTCATCAGCTTCAGCAATCGGTCGGAGGCCACTTCAAGTCCTCCGCTCACCGCCACGCAGCCCGAGCGCGCGAGCAGCTCGCAGAGCGCCGGCGTGAACGTCTTTTCGAAACGAATATTACCCCACCAAGTGATCGTCACTCCGCGGGCGATCAGGCGTTCGGCCAGGGCCTTCAAAACCGCCGGGGGGGCCGCCTCGTCCACGAAATGGAAGCCGCTCTGCCCCGTCTGCCGGACGATCTCCTCGATGCGGTCCACGAGCAAGTCCGCGCCCGCGGCATCGTAGCGACCGATGTAGTCGAGCGTCACATCGCAGAAGTTGCACTTGTGCCAGTAACAGCCGTGCGCGAGCGTGAGCTTGTTCCAGCGCCCATCCGACCAGAGGCGATGCATGGGATTGAGCATCTCGAAGATCGAGAGGTAATCCCCGATCGGAAGTCCGTCGTACGAAGGCGTCCCCGTGTCGCGATGCGGAATGTCGTGCAACTGCGGACTGGACTGGAGCACCACCTGATCGCCCTCGCGCACGTAGGTTCGGAGGAGCGGCATGGCGGAGGCAGGCCCTTCACCTTTGAGGCGGCGCGTCTGCTCACGTTCGAGAACCGCCAGGAGCGGACGCTCGCCATCATCGAGCGTCACGTAATCAAATGTTTCAAAGACGCGCGGATCCTTGAGCGAACGAAGCTCCGTGTTGACATAACCACCGCCAAGCAATGTGACGAGTCCCGGCCGGAGCGCGCGCGCCGTACGCGCGATGCGAAACGCCCCATAGACATTGCCGGGGAACGGTACGGTCAGACCCAGCACATCGGGACGATGAAGCTCGATCAGCTCGCCGGTGATCTCGTCGAGCATCTCGGAGACCAGCGTCGGCTCTTTTTCGAGCGCCGCAAGAAGCGGATCGAAAGTGGCTGCGCTCGCGGCAAGCTTCTCGCCGTAGCGCGACAGCTCGAACCGGGGATCGATCCCTTCGCGGATCACGTCGGCCAGATCGTCAATGAAAAGACTCGCCAGATACTTGGCCCGGTCCTGGACGCCCAGGGAGCCGAAGGAGAGATAAAGCGGATCATCGGCACCCTCGGCCTGCGCCCGCTGCTCCTCGATATGCAGCGGCTCGAAGCGGGGCCCTTCGGGCAGGAAGGCGCGCGAGGAGATCCTGAGCGCGAGCGAAGGGTCCTTACCCTGGAGAAAACGAACCACCGGCCCGACGACTTCCTGATAGCGCGAAGCATGCTCGAGGAAGTGCGCGATCGGCCGGGCAAGACTTTCGCCCGGTTTTGCCATCGATTCTTGGCGCGCTTGGCGCTCCCGGATCCGGGCGGCCACCCGTGCAAGCCCATCACGCGAGAAAAGCCGGAGCACCAGATCCAGCGCGGGATCCGCCTGCTCGATCGCTTCGATCCAATCGAATCCGCCCGCGTTGCGTCGCGACCGCAAAAACCCCGTCAGATACGCGGTGGCTGGGTACGGAGTATTGAGCTGGGTCATCGGTGGAATCAAAAAAAGGATGCGCACTCGAAACTCTTACCGGAGAGGCCGCAGCGCGTCAACCTGCAGCATTCAGCTGCGAGCCAGGCTGGGTTTGTGTCAGACTTGCAACATGCAACTGGGTTTCAAACGCTCTCTGAAGATTAAGCGACTCAAATACGCGCTCCAAACCAAGGTCCGGGGCGAAGCCCAATTCCTCGCCGGCCCGAATACGCGCGCCCGTGAGTTTTGGCGCGTCATCAAGATCGCCTACGAGTTCATCAAAGGCTTCCGTGCGCTCGCCTGGATGGGACCCGCGGTGACCGTGTTCGGCTCAGCGCGCTTCAAAGAAGACACACCCGAGTACGGCCTTGCGCGCCGTATCGGCCGCGAGCTTGCGACTGAGGGCTTCACCGTGATGACCGGCGGCGGACCCGGCATCATGGAGGCCGCCAACCGTGGCGCGCGCGATGTCGGCGGCCCTTCGGTGGGCTGCAACATCATCCTTCCGCATGAGCAGGAAGCCAACCCGTATGTCGATTACGTCGTCACCTTCTACTATTTTTTCGTTCGTAAGGTGATGCTCGTCAAATATTCGTACGCCTTCGTCATCATGCCCGGAGGCCTGGGCACGCTCGATGAAATGAGCGAGGCCCTGACGCTCATCCAGACCGGGAAAGTCTATGACTTCCCCGTCATTCTCGTGGGCAAGGACTACTGGCAAGGGTTTCTTGCGTGGATACGGGACACGTTGGTCGCCCGAGGAGCCGTCTCTCCCGAAGATCTCGACATCCTGCATCTTACCGACGATCCCGCCGAAGTCACCGCGATCATCCGTAAGGCGACCCAGGGATTAAGCCTGAATTTACGGCCTCTGCAGCCCTTCGTCGAATAATGTGGCGATGATCAACGGATGAACGATGGGCGGAGCGCGAACATGCCGAGCAAAATAGCGCAAGATTCGCGCGAATTTTAGCGCTTGCTTCGCGCGCACCGTTCGTTATGATCGTGCAGAATTCAAATTCACGCCATTTTCGCGGGATTCTTTGATGCCCACGAAGACTGCCGGAGATTTTCAACGCCGGATTTTTTTCGCGTGAACCAAAAAACAGGTTGCACGGGCCTGAAAACCCGATACAACTTGACTAACAGGAGAACTTAAAAACATGGCTAAAAAGAAGACCAAATACAGCTTCATCAACGAAGTGTTCGAAAGCGTGATGGGCGCCGCCGAAGTGACCCGCAAGGGCACCGTCCGCATCAAGCGCTCCGACGTGAAGGCTGCTCTCGAGAACGCCTTCATGAACGGCGCCAAGGCTGCCGCCGGCGGCGAGCGCGTTCGCTTCCCGGTCATCGGCACGCTCGTTCGCAAGGAAGTCAAGGCTCGCAAGGCTGGCAAGGGCGTCAACCCCTTCACCGGCGAAGCCATGGAAATCAAGGCTCGCCCGGCTTCGAAGAAGCCCCGCTGGTCCTTCCCGCGCTCGCTGAAGGAAACCTTCGGCAACAAGCGCAACTGGTAATCCGGTTTTTAGCCAACGGACTACCCGCGCGGCCCACCCGTATCCGGCGGCCGCAAGGTTCGGAAGAGCCACGCCCCTCAAAAGGCGTGGCTTTTCTCTTTTTTTTGGGGTTAATTTCGAAACATGAAGCTCGTCACATTCATCCAGAAGCAGCGTGAACTGATCGGCGTCGTCTCCGCGAAGAACCCCGACCGGATTCTCGAAATCGGACAGTCGCTCGAATGGCTCACCACCCTCGCCTCTTCCGCCTCGAGCGGTACCGCCGGAGGCCTGCCGCGCGACATGATCGAATTGATCCGCCGCGAAAACGAATTCATGCCCCAGCTCAGGGAACTACTCAAGCTCGACGCTGACGGCAAGGTGCCCGCATCACTTTACATCGCAGCCACTTCGGTGCAGCTGATCTCGCCGATCCCGCGCCCCGTTTCGATGCGCGACGGCTACGCCTTCCGTCAGCATGTCGAGGCCGCGCGCCGCAACCGCGGCGTTCCGATGATCCCCGAGTTCGATCACTTCCCGGTCATTTACTTCACCAATCATCTGGCCGTATCCGGCCCCGGCCCCGTTCAGGTGCAGAAACTGGCTCAGGACAAGCTCGACTTCGAGCTCGAGGCCGCCATCGTCATCGGCCGCGGCGGCAAGAATATTCCCGCCTCCCGCGCCGACGAGCATATCTTCGGCTACATGGTCATGAACGACTGGTCCGCCCGCACTCTTCAGATGGAAGAGATGAAGCTCAACCTCGGTCCCGCAAAGGGCAAGGACTTCGCCACGACGCTGGGCCCGTATCTCGTCACTCGCGACGAACTCGCGGCTCACGCCATCCCAGGCCCGCAGGGCGAGCGCCACAACCTGCGGATGACCGCCACCATCAACGGCAAGCAGGTCAGCGACGGAAATCTCAAGGACATGAGCTGGACTTTTGCTCAGATCGTCGAACGCACCAGCTATGGAGTCATGCTCCAGCCGGGTGAGGTCATCGGATCGGGCACGGTAGGCACCGGCTGCTTCCTCGAGCTCAACGGCAGCAAGATCACCGATAACTGGTGGCTCAAGCCCGGCGATGAAGTCGTCATGGAGATCGAAGCCCTGGGACGCCTCGTCAATAGAGTGGTCGAAGCTCCCGAGAGCTACGTCCCTCAGGCCTAGAGGACTTGACGGTGAAGCTGAAGCTCTACCACTACTGGCGTTCCTCAAGCAGCTGGCGCGTACGCTGGGCGCTCGCCCACAAGGGCATCCCTTGCGAGTACATCGCCGTCAACTTGCTGGACGACGAAACCGATCGCCCCGAACACCGCGCTCGCAATCCCATGGGGCACGTTCCGGTGCTTGAAGTGGACGGGAGACTTTTGACCGAAAGTGTCGCGATGCTCGAGTGGCTTGAGGAAACTTATCCCGCGGCTCCCCTGCTTCCTCGCGATCCCTGGCTCCGGGCCCGCACGCGCGCGCTGGTCGAGACCATCAACGCTGGCATCCAGCCCGTGCAAAATCTCAATGTGCTCGAGATGCTCTCGGATGCGCCAGAAACGCGTAAGAAGTGGGCGCAGCACTGGATCCGCCATGGGCTCAGGAGTTTTGAAGCTCTCGCTTCCGACCTGGGCGGAAAGTTCAGCGCGGGCGACCAGTTGACGCTAGCGGATCTCCTGCTCGTACCTCAATGCTATAACGCTGGACGCCAGGAAATCGACGTCGGGGCGGAATTTCCACGCCTCAAGGCGTGGGTTGACGCAGCGCTGGCCACCCCCTCCGGTCAAGCATCGCACCCGGATCGCTTCAAGCCATAATCGACGCATCGCGATAGCCTCAAGCTCCAGTGGACCTATTCCGATCAGAGGGGCATGAAGCACTCTCTGAAGATCGCCCTCAACGCCTCTGTCGTCCTGTGCGCCCTTTCGGCCTGGTCCATCCCGGATGTCGCCCGCGGCGCCACCGAAACGGAAACGGCTCCAAAGCTTGGCTGCACGACCGCGCGCGAGTACATCGCCGCTCTTGAATTTCTCCGCGATCGCAAGGAGTTTGCCGTTCCGGAAGGCGAAGCCCGAAAAATCGCGGCCCGCATCTCCACCCATTGTAACGGCGCGGCGGCGCGTTTCATGCGCGTCACCCGCACCCTGACCGTAGCAGGCCTGGGAACCGCCGACGCCATCGCCTCGGGCGAGGAGTTCGCGCGGCGAAACGATCGCGAGACCGATACTTTCCTCTCCGTCTTCCGCAAGGCGTTTTCGGAGGACGGCCTCGATCTCGATCTCTCTTCCTCGGTGCAGCTGGCCCGCTCCCTTACCTCCGCGTTTGACGGCGACGTCCTCAAGGTCCGGGACGACTTCGAGACGCTGCTCAGCTACTGCGCACGCAAGGACAAGCTCGCGCTCCCCCTCGCTCAATGCGGGGACTTCGCCTCCGAGATCGCCCGCAAAGGCAATCACTGGGCGGGCAGCGCTTCCGGTGCCTTCATCCGCATGTACGAGTTCGCGACCATCGGCAAGGACGGCCCGTCGCTGACGGCCGCTGACGCCCTGACGATGGCGCGCGAAACCGTCGCCGCCGGTCCGGACTCGGCCGACAACTTCATCCAGGCTTATCGCTACGCGAGCGCGAAAAAAGGCATGGAACTGCCGCGCGACCAGGCCGTGGCGTTCGCGCGCGACGTCGCTTTCCGGGCGACGTTCACGCCTCCCGCCCCGACCGCGCAGGCGGCCGCGGCCCCACAGCCACGCGGCCCCTAAAGCGCGTTCAGAATTTCCAGGTCAGCAACATGCCGGGCGCGAAGCCGCCCGTCGAGGGAACCGGAAGAAGCGCGCTCGAAGCCACCGGAGCGTAGATGCGCTTCTTGTAGTCCTCTTGCGAGCGAGCGATCTCCTCGTAGTGAGTCGGAAAGAAGAGCGGGACCAGCGAAAGAGCGGCCGCGGCGATGTCAGTGGCTTTGGTGCCGACGCTACCGCCGGTGACCGTATTGGTCGCCGCATTCGTCGTGCCCGGAACATCGTCCACGGCATTGACAAGCATGTAAGTCGAGGCCCCCAGGAGCGTCAGCGACTCAGCGATGCGCAGGGCGCGGGCCTGGCGGGCCCGGCGATGAAGGATCTCTTCGGCGACGCGCTCGCGGGTCAGTTGCTCGCGGGTCGAGCCCTTGGGCATGGCCTTGAGCTCCTGGACTGCGTTCGCGTAGGCACTCTCCGTCAGCGCGGCATAAACTGAATAGGCCAGCCAGCCTCCGCCGACCGCCATCCCGATCGTCGCCGAGCCGGAACGGGAGGAATCCTTGCTCGGATCGTTCGGAATGGACTTGCCCGCCTGGAGGACCCCGGCGGCGAACACGCCGGCCGCGGGGATCATGACCGGAAGCTGCGAGGTCCAACGACGTCCGTCCTCCTTGGCAGCCTCCATCTCGATGCGATCGCTGGCGCGCGGAGTGACCGAGAGCTCGGGATAATCGAATTTTTCGGTCGCGCCCAGGGCCTGCGGCGCCAACGGCGCGGCCTGCGCGGCAAAAGCGGTGATTGAAATGGCGGCGACAAATGCGGGTGAGACTTTGCGTTTCACAGTGGCGTTCTCCTTAAGGGTAACTATAATTAAGAGCCGGTAACCACCGCTTTGGCAAGGCCCTTGAACGCTCCGAGATGAGGATTCGAATATGACCCTTTCCTTCCGCACGAAAGCCGTTGTCATTCTTTTGTCACACTCGCTTCTTTCCGTCTCCGGCGCGATCGCCTCCGAACAGGCGGGAACCATCACTCAGCTCGAGGGCAAGGTCATGCTCTTCACGAACCCCGCGAAAACCCCGGGCTCGGGAGGCGCGAAAGAAGGCGCCCGCGCGCTGTTCGAAGGGCAATACTATTTGGTGCGCGACGCTAAACTGGGCGACCGCGTCGAGCAGGGCAACATCCTGCGCACCCCGCCTGCGGCCAAGGCGCGCGTCGTTTTCGAGAATGGCGACCAGTACAATGTCGGTCCCGGCACCGCGTATAAAGTGTCTTGGAAGAGCGATTCCCAGGATCCGGGCGCCGCAAGCCCCGAGGTCAATCTCATGTACGGCAAGCTGCGCGGCATCGTCGCCAAGGGGGGCCCCCGGAGCAAGCTTCAGGTCCGTACCGCTTCGGCCACGATGGGCGTGCGCGGCACCGACTTCTTCATCGCCTCGCAGGACGAGGACAAGGGCACCGAAGTATCCATCATCCGTGGCGCCGTCGAGGTCAAGCCCGAGCTTCCGACCGAGTTGAAGCAAGAAGCGAGGAAAGCGGGCCTCGACAAAGAGATCGAGAAGAAAATCGTCGCCAAGCCCGTCCTCGTCAAAGAAGGCATGTCCGCCGAAGTGAGCGCCCCGGCGCCCAAGGTCGTCGAAGCCGTCAAAGAAGTCCTGAAAGAAGCCGCCAAGGAATCCGCAGCCAAGCCAGGAACGCCCGGATCCGCCTCCCCGGCCCTCGCCAAGCTCGAGCCCGCCAAGCTCGAACCGGCCATCGAGCTTCGCCAGACCACCAAGGAGGACTACTCCGGAATCCAGAAGAGCTCTGAGATCAAGGCCCAGCCTGTGGCCGCCGCTTCGACGAACTTGCAAGGGCAGGGCACCGCCCAAACCACAAAGAACAATCCGATAAACGAAAAAATCGCCCAACTCGAGAAGAAGGCCATCGAGACCACTGTCACCGACATCAAGGCGACCCATCCCGAGCTACTCAAGAACGTCGACGTCACCAAAATCGGCTCGGTGACCGAGCTTCATCAGGCCTCCGTCCAAAAGCTCGCCGTCAAAGCCCCCGAGGCTCCGTCCAAGCGCAAGCCCTACAAGAGCGAGCTCGAGGACCTCGAAGGCGGAGCCTACGACCGCTACTTCACGCCCGCGATCGAGTAAGTGAGAGAGTGACTCGCCGTGAATTTTTCCGCCTGGAACCCGCCTTACGGAGACGAGCAGGGTGAGCGCCGGCTGATCGCGCGGGTACTGACGCTCTCACTCGTCCTGCATCTCGTCACGGCCTGGTTCAGCGTCGGCTATCAATCCGCCGACGAGCAGTTCCAGATCCTCGAGTTCCTGGCCAACAAGCTGGGCTGGGCCCCTGACGGCCACATGCCCGTCGAGTTCCACTACAAGATGCGCCCGTGGCTCCAGCCCTGGATCTATTACTGCATCGCGCGATTCTGGGAATTCTTGGGCGTCACCGATTCTCATTTCTGGGCGTTCACCTTTCGCTGCTTTTCCGGGCTGATGGGCTGGCTCAGCGGCGCCGCGATGGCGCTTTGTGCCCGCGATTGGTTCACCGGCGAGCGCGCCCGGCGCCTCGTGCTTTGGGGCTCGGGCGTGCTCTGGTTCCTGCCGGCCCTCCATGCGCGACCTTCGAGCGAAAGCCTCGCCGGCTCCGCCTTCACGATCGGGATCTGCTTGGTCACCTGGGCGCACCGGCGCAAAGGGCCGGACTTATTCTTCCCCGCCTTCAGCTCCGCCATCCAAGCCGGCTCGTCGCGGCTGAGCTGGCTTTGGATCGGAGCCGGCGCATTCTGGGGCCTGGCGTTTGAGTCCCGCTACCAGCTCGCCTTCATGGCCGCCGGCGGCTGGCTCTGGGTGGCCCGCAACTCGACCTCGCCCCTCAAGCAGCGCGCGCGCGAACTCGGCCTGATCCTCGCCGGCTTTTTCGCGGTTTTCGCCGCAGGCCGCGCGGCCGACCGCTGGGGCTTCGGCGATTGGACCCTCACGCCTTGGCGCTACATCGACTGGAACCTCGTGCGCGGCGAGGTCTCCAAGTTCGGCCAGGAGCCCTGGTACGAAGTCTTTCGCTGCTCAGTGATGGAATCGTGGCCCGTGCTCGGCATCCTCTTCGCGCTGCTCGTGGTGGTCGCGTGGATCCGGCATCCGCGACACCTCATCACGTGGTGCCACCTTCCCTTCTTTCTGGTGCACGAGCTGATTCAGCATAAAGAGTACCGCTTCTTCTATCCGATCGGGTTCGCGGGCCCCGCGCTGCTCGCGCTGGCGCTTGCCGCCGCCACCCCCGGCCCATCGGGCGCCTGGCTCAGCGCCGAGCTCGACCACTGGCTGATCGGCCCGGCGCGCGGCGCCTGGCGCGCCACGCGGCAATTGCTCGGCCAATCGCTCATCGCGCTCAACGCAATCGCGCTCGTCACTCTCATGCTCATCCCTTTCTCCCGGAATGTGCAATTCCACCGGGCCGTCTACAAAGAACTGCGCGCCCACGGCGCGGGCGTGCCAGGCGGCCCGGGCTTTCAAGGCTTTCCGGATTACCCGCTCCGCCCAGGCTCCGGCCCGCCCACTTCCGACGCTGGCCCGGAGTTCGAGCTCCTGACCCCCGGTCGCGATCCATTTCGGATCCTCGGAAATCCCATCTTCTTTTACCGCCCGAGCGGCCTAGTCGTGCGGCCCTATGCTTCCGCCGATGACCTGGTCTCGCGCGTCACCGCCCGCTCGCAGACGGCCGGTCGGCGCCTTCCGGTCTGGATCTTTGAGCCGTCGTTCGAGCTCCCGGCCACCACGGCCTCCCGCCTGCCCACGTGCGCGCCGGTTTTCCGCACGCTGCCCGCCTGGCTCGACTCCCTTCGAGGCGTGGAGTGGGGCGCGCGCTTGATGGCGCGAGTCAACGTGTTTACTCTTTACCGCTGCGAGCCCTAGGCGTTAAAACGGGACCCACAACACTAGAGGGGTTCACACATGTCCCAATGGCTCAAAGCGGATCCAATCCAGCAGTTCGACGAATGGTTCAAAGAAGTCACAAAAGCGGGCGAACCCATGCCCGAGGCGATGACGCTTGCCACTGCCGGCAAAGATCGCATTCCCTCGGCGCGACTTCTCCTCCTCAAGGAATTTGACGCCAATGGCTTCGTATTTTACACGAATTACGAAAGTCGCAAGGCCGAGGAAATCGACGAAAACCCGGTGGCCGCGATGGTCTTTCACTGGAAAAAGCTCGAGCGCCAGGTCCGTATCGAAGGCACGCTCAAAAAGGTGACCCGCAAGGAGTCGCAAGCCTACTTCGAAACCCGTCCGCGCGAAAGCCAGCTAGGCGCCTGGGCCTCACCGCAGAGCACGGCGATCCCAGATCGCGAAACGCTCGAAAGACGCCTGGAGGAAGTGCGCGCCCGCTTCGAAGGCCAGGAAAAAGTCCCCTGCCCCCCGAACTGGGGCGGCTATCGCTTGGTACCGGAGCGCATCGAGTTCTGGCAGGGCCAGACAGCGCGCCTCCACGACCGCTATGCGTACGTCAAGGAAGGCCGTAAATGGAAGCAGGCGCGCCTCGCGCCCTGACGACCGGGCCGCGCGCGGCGCTCGGCAGGATTAGCGACGCGCCCGCACGAGGCGCTCCCTGAGCTCCGCCAGCTTCGTGCTGACCGTCTCGAGCTGTTCGTCCTTGTGCTCGAGCAGCTCAAGCAGCTTGTGATACTTGGCCTGAAGCAGGACCTCGCCGGTCGTGTCGCGAAGGCTCACCACCGCGCCCAGCGGAGTCTCCGTATCCCGTCCCACGCTCAGCACAGGCACCGCGTGCAAGGATATGCGGACTTTTTCGCCATCTCGGACGGCGGGGGTCTCGGCAAAGACTAGCTCCTCGCCTTTTTCGAGCACTGGATTGAGGCAACACTTGCCTCTGTCGTGACGGCAGCCCGAGAGCTCGATCAGCGAGCAAAAATCCGGCTTTTGGGCCAAGGCGCGAGCCGAAAGCCCGAACATGCTCTTCATCGCCAGATTGCAGTAGACGACCCGATGCTGGCAGTCGAGCACGCAGATCCCGTCCAGCACGGCCTGAAGCGCGGGCCGCGAATAAGAGATGAAACCTTTCAACGCCTCTTCATTGGGATGCCGGCTCATTCTTGGATTCTCCAGACGCCTTGGCGCGTGTCGAAGCTGGCCGCGTAAAGCACGCAGTTGGGTATGCGCACCGGAGGACTTCCCGGCGGCAGCATCCGCTGCATCATCCGGCGAACCACCCCGCCATGGGTGGAAATCCCGATTCGCTTGAACTCCGGATTTTCGAAGATGAATTGTTCGATCGACTTGAAAACTCGTTGCATCACCTCCGCGCCGCTCTCTCCACCGTCATAGGCGACGTCGGCGTCAGTCGGAAGACTTGAGGCCCAGCGGGAGATGCGCTCCTCCCCGAAACGCGCCACGATCTCGTCCCGCGTCAATCCCTGGGCGCTCCCGAGGTGCGCCTCCCGCAGCCCCGGCGTCCGAAACAAGGGCAGACCCCCTAAGCCCTCGGCCACGATCCGAGCGGTCTCGGTGGCCCGCTGTAGGTCGCTCGAGAGGATCGCCTGCACGCGTACGCCCAAAAGCGGCTCGATCAGCGAGCGAGCCTGCTCGCGGCCCGTTTCGTTCATCGGCACGTCGACATGCCCCTGAAAGCGGCCGGCCGCGTTCCAGTCCGTCTGTCCATGTCGAAAGATGAATAGTTCCCGGATCGGCATCGATTTGTCCGATTCTATACCCATTCGCTCCATAAGCAATCGGGTAGCAACCCGGTAGCAATCCAGGGATTGAAGCGATGACCCACTCCGGGTTATCCTGGATCCAGGTCCCGCCATGCTCAAGCTCCGACATCTGAACCCTCAGGATTACCGGGTGATGCCTTGGAAGAACCACCGTGGGGTGACTTCTCAGGTCGCCATCCACCCGGAGGGCGCGAACTTTCCAAACGATCCATTTATCTGGCGCATCAGCACCGCTTCGATCGCCTCGAGCGGACCATTTTCCACCTTTCCGGGATATGACCGGATCGTGGTGCTCATCGAAGGCCAGGAAGCCGAGCTCAATCATGAAGTGGCGGACCGCCCTCGCAAGCTCACTCGGCTCGAGCCTTATTCGTTTCGCGGCGAATGGGAGACGACCTGCGA
>CAYXVB010000074.1:0-16242 GCA_964467785.1 uncultured Bacteriovoracaceae bacterium | reverse complement strand
GCCCCATACTCGCGCCACGTTGAAAACCACCGAGGACGGCGTGCACCTCCTCAAATGGAATGAGAAACCCTCGGCCGCGAACCGCGTGGGCTATGTCATCATGAATGGCGAGCATGCCTGGATCGACAACACCCATCCCGCCAGCTACGAGCGCGCGTTGGTCGACGAGGCACGCGGCCACCTGGAAGAGAAAAAGCTGCTCCCCGCTGCACGCAAGGCTCTCGAAAAAGCCGTCGTCCCCGAGCCCGCGACCGGGCGCTACGACCACCAGGCGCTCGAAAAGGCGATCAACCGCTCCAATTACCGAAATGATTTGCTCATCACGCGGTACTTCCAGGCCAAGGGCCTGACCGAAGCGATTCTCAAGGGCAAGGTCGCTTCCAACTACTCGCCTGGCGTCGACTTTATCGGCGACAAGGAATTTTACGTCTATGTCGAGGGCCTCATCCGCAAATACCTAAAGGAAGAACCGATCCTCCAGAATATCCCGACTGAGCGCTTTTCGCTCGCCCACGCCGGCGCCGACGGCAAGCCCGGGGTCGACACTGCGTTGATGGAGCGCGTGTTTTCCAATCCCAAAGACTACGTCGTCAAGGCCGTGGACGGCCGCGGCGGCAACGCGGTCTGGGTCGGGGCCAAGCTCCCCGAAGCGGACTTCCAGGCCGTCCGCGAAAAGATCCTCGCCGATCCGGATCGCTTCATCGTCCAGAAATACACGCCCCTTTCACTGATGGACGGAAAAATCGTCGATATCCGCATGATCTCGGCCGTCGATCCCAAAGGCGTCTTCGTGTCCAATACGCCCTGGGGCCGCGCGCTTCCCGTCGATGGCGACGGCAAAGTCAATTTGAGCGCCTCCGGTCGCGAAGTTGCGGTCGTCGTCACGCGGGCCGGAAAGGGCAAGTCCAAGAAGTGCGATTTCGCCTACTCCGAGCTCGCCAACTGAGCCACCAGCTCCCAGACCACGAGCTTGCCGAGTGGCGTGCGCGGGATCGCCGCCGTGCGGATGGCCCGGATCTTTTCGACCGGCAGCACGCGCTTGTTGAAAGCCGCTTCGAGCAGCCCGATCTTCTCCTGGGCCGCGCCTGGCGCGCAAACCAGCACGAGCGCATGTCCGAGCCGCTCGTCCGGCAGCGCCACTACCGCGGCATCGAACAGTGGATCCACCTCGAGGCGGGCCTCGTCGAATAGCGACTGGATGCGGTTGAGGTCGACGCCTTCGCCTGCGATCTTGACGTAGGACTCGCCACGGCCACCCACGCGCAGCCGGCGACCGTCCAACTGTCCAGTGTCACCCGTGCGGAACCAGCCGTCTTTGAGCTTGGGGTCAGCGAACGCGAAACGTCCGTCCTTCTTCGCGCTTTCGATCGCCATTCCCGTCAAAAGCGAAGACCCCTTGAGCTCGATCCAATTCTCGCCGGAATCCGAGATTCTCGCCTCGAAATGCGACAGAATCTCGAGCGCCGGAAACTCCCTGCTATCCAGCGAAGAGAGCGGCGCCGTCGCCACCATCGAGCAGCACTCGGTCATGCCGTAGGTGGGCAGTACGGGCCAGCCCAGCTCTCGCGCGCGCGCATAAAGCGCGGGGGTGAGAGCCGCGCCTCCGATCGCGACCGCTCGTAGCGCGGGCGGACACTCCATGTCGATGACCACCAGGTCATGCAGCTGAGTCGGGACGAGCGAGGTGAGCGTCGCGCCCGACTCTTCCAGCAGCTGCGCAAAGAGCGGCGCGCTCCACTTGGAAAAACGCGAGTCGGCGCCGACCACCTTGGCGCCGCTCAGATGGGAGCGAGCCAGGATGCTGAGCCCGCCCACATGAAACAGCGGCAATGAGCGAAACCAGATGTCAGAGCGAGTCGACTCGAAATGGCGGTTAGCCGCGGCCGCGGCCGAAAGCATCGCCTCTTTGGGGAGCGCGACCCACTTGAGCGTACCGGTCGTGCCCGAGGTCGCGATCCAAAGATGCCCCGGAAGCGCAGGAACGGCCTTAAGCCCCTCCTTGAGTCTCGCCGCCTCCGCCGCAGGCAGGCGCGGATTCATCAAGGCGTGAGTTTCCTGGGAGTACCAGTCGATCCAACTGCCGTCGCCGATGCTGATTGCGCTAGATCTCGCCACCATTCCGTTTTCCTTGCCCTCTCATGTCAAAGGCTTCCAGTCCTCTTTTTCAAGCAGCTCGCCAAACCCCGCGCCCGCGCCCTCGGGAGCGAGCAGTCGAGACCCTCGGGCCCTCAGCCGCTCAGAGTAATCGTTGGGTGAGTATGCCACATGAGAAAGCAAACCGCATGTCTCCACGATTCCGTCCCGGCCTCGCGCGGCTCGAGCCGCCTCAAACGCGGCAAAGACCTGCCCCAATGGATGATCCAAGTAAGAAGTGAACACCCGCGGAACGGATGCGATCTCGACCCGCTGAACGGCCGGCTTGATCACCAGTACGTCCACCGCGTCCCTGAATGTCAGCGCCGCCATCCCAGAGGCGTGCGCCCTCGTGATCTCGCGGTCCAACGCAAGGCGCACCCGATGCTTGCGACGGGCCTGCGCCCAAGCGCCCGCGGACCAGGGCATCGGATCCTCGATGAAGTCGACGCAACTGAGCGCTTCCGGTCCAAGATCCGACAAAAAGGCATCAAAGGCAGCTTCGCTTGCTCCGGCATTGAGATCGAGCCGCACCTTCATTCCCATCGGCATTTTCGTCGCAAGCCCCCGGAGACAGCTCGCCTCCGCCGGCAAATCGCGACCGGCCTTGACTTTGATTCGATCAAACCCGGCGGCGGCGAGCACTCCGAGCGCGTTTTCGTCAAAGGGTGCGAGTTGGGTAAACAATGCGTGGCTCGGAGGGATTTCCAAACCCTCAAAGAGAGAACGCCCTGCGTTGCGCGCCCGGGCATCCAGGTCGGCAAAGTGCAAGGACTGCTGGGTTAACGCGGTGGTCCTCCCATCGACCAAACTCCGCAGTTGCTCATTAAGCGGCGCGTCCCCCAACTCCGGCCAAGGATGCACATCGGCAAACCCTTCGCCTTTACCCGGAAAACTGACCCGGAGGAGCGCTCCGTGACGAACCCCTCCTCCTCCCGCGTCAAGGCGGTTCAAGGATCGGGCGGGCTTGAGCTCATAGCGGGCAAAGTGGAGCTTCATCTCGTCAGATTCAAGTGCACGGCGACCGCAATGGTCCAAAGCACCCCGAACGCGAGGTGCAGCTTGGCCGCCTGTGCGAGAAACAGATTATACTCCGGGCCGGGCTCGATGCGATGGATTTGTCGCACAAAGAGCACCGCGATCGGCGCGGCGAACAGCGGAATCAATCCCAGCATGAAAAGCCCCCGGGCGATCCAATAATAGCCGAGCAGGAACGGGACAATGCCAAGCAGCGCGATCTCGATGCGCGAACCCCGCACTCCGATCCGCACCGCGAGGGTCCGCTTACCCACCTTGAGGTCGCCTTCGCGGTCGCGAAGATTATTCACCGCGATCAGCACCGTGGCGAGCAGCCCCACCTGAGTGCCAGCCACCCAAGCGTCGGTATCCATTGTGCCGGTCTGCAAGAAGTAAACACCGCCCACCGCGACCCAGCCAAAAAAAATCAGGACAAAGAGATCGCCCAAGCCCAAGTACGCCAACGGAAACGGCCCACCCGTGTAGCCGTAAGCGAAGAACAGGCTCACCAGCCCCACCGCGACAATCGGCCAACCGCCATGGATCACCAACGGGATTCCGAGCAGAAGCGCCACGAAGAGACAAATCCCCGCGCCCACCATCACCTGGCGCGGAGTCATCAAACCGCTCGCGGTCACCCGCTTCGGGCCGATGCGTTGCTCGTTGTCCGCGCCCTTCTTGAAGTCGATGGCGTCGTTGACGAGATTCGTGCCGATCTGGATGAACGTCGCGCTCGCCAGAGCAAGGAGCGATATCGTCCAGTCCAGCCCTTCGGGCCGCGCGATTGCCGCCAACGCCGAGCCCACCAGGATGGGCACCAGCGCCGCGGTTAGGGTCTTGGGCCTGGTCGCGAGCAGCCAGGACTTCACGGCAGGCGCGGGTATTTCTTGAAGTTCGGCTTGCGCTTCTCGACGAAGGCGTTCTTGCCTTCCTTGCCTTCCTCGCTCATGTAGTACAGGAGCGTTGCGTTACCGGCGAGGTCGAGCAGGCCCATCTGGCCGTCGCAATCGGCGTTCAGCGATGCCTTCAGGCAGCGCAGAGCGAGCGGCGAGTGCTCGAGCATCTCGCGAGCCCACTGCATCGTCTCGGTCTCGAGCTCTTCGTACGGGACGACTTTGTTGACGAGGCCCATCTCGAGGGCCTGCTTGGCGTCGTACTGGCGGCAGAGGTACCAGATCTCACGCGCCTTCTTCTGGCCGACGATGCGGGCCAGATAGCTCGAGCCCAGGCCTCCGTCAAACGAACCGACTTTGGGGCCAGTCTGGCCGAAACGCGCGTTGTCCGCGGCGATGGTGAGGTCACAGACGACATGAAGCACATGGCCGCCGCCGATCGCGTAGCCCGCGACCATGGCGATGACCGGCTTCGGAAGTTGGCGGATCTGCTTCTGCACGTCAAGAATGTTGAGACGCGGAACGCCGTCGCCACCGACGTAGCCCGCGTGGCCGCGCACCTTCTGGTCGCCGCCGGAGCAGAACGCGTCCTTGCCTTCGCCAGTGAGGATGACCACGCCGACGGTGGAGTCTTCACGGGCGAGCTCAAAGGCATCCTTCAGCTCGATGACCGTCTCGGGGCGGAACGCGTTGCGGCGCTCAGGGCGGTTGATCGTGATCTTCGCCACGCCGTCCTCGGTCTTTTCGAATTTGATGTCCTGATATTTCTTGACGGCAATCCAGTTTTCGCGGCTATGCATCTTCTCGCTCATATGGGGTTTTTGTTATGACAACCCCCGAAGTAAGGCAATAGCTTTGCAACTATCTAAAGGGTCAACATGCGTCTTTCTAGACACAGCCTGAACTTAAAAGCGATTGAATAGGCATCGGGTTGGCGCGCTTCCTGATAGTACTTAGCACCATGACGAAACTAACGAAAAAGCGAGCAGGTGGATTCTCAACTTTAGCGCTTTCGTTCGCACTCGCGAGTTCGGGGGCACTAGCCGCACCCAGCACTCCCTGTTCGCAGCCCGAAACAGGCTCACCTCAGGTCGGGATTGACCAAGCGTTGATGGCAAAGATCGCCTCGAATGCCGGCGCCCCCGCATGCAGCCTACGCGAAGGCCTGATCAATCGAGCGAAAATCGCCTCGATCACCTTCGTCGATTCGGAACACTCCTCCTGCGTGATCCAACTCGCCTCGATCGACTTGAATCCGCATTTCATCTGTCCGCTGGATTACGAGGATGTCTTAAATCACGGAATCCTGATCAGCAGCAAGAGAGAGTGCGAGCTATGGATTTCACAATCCAAGAATGACGTGCCCTACTCCGGTATCGTCGCTCGGAAAATCAATGACGAACAAAAGGTCGTCATCTTCCCAAATTGATCCAGCGAGACAAAAGCAATGTGGCCTTGACGACTCGGCGCCGTTTCGGTCAACTGCCTCTATGAAAGCCCTCGTCTCCGCGAACGAACTCGCCTCGCTTCTCCAGTCCTCCGCCGATGTTCTTCTCCTGGACTGCCGAATGGATCTGATGAACCCCGAAAAGGCTCGTGAGCGCTACACCGAGGGACACATCCCGGGCGCCCATTTCCTCAGTCTGGAAACCGACCTGAGCGGGCCCAAAACCCCGGGCTCGAGCCGCCACCCGCTGCCCTCGCGCGAGGCTCTCGCCGCGATTTATTCAAGTCTAGGTATCACGCCTACGACGACCGTGGTTACCTATGACGACACCGACCATGCCGGCGCCGCCCGCGGATGGTGGCTCCTTAAATGGATGGGCCATGAAGGCGCATTTGTCCTCGACGGTGGCCTGAACGCCTGGAAGACTGCCGGCGAAAAACTCGACTCCGCCGCTCCGAAAGCCCGTCGCGCAACGAGTTTCGTGGTCCGTGCCGGCGATCGACTCACCGCACGTTTCGACGAAAAAGTCCCGCTCCTCGTGGACTCGCGCGCGCCCGAGCGCTATCGCGGCGACGTCGAACCTATCGACCCTGTGGCAGGCCATATTCCCGGTGCCCGCAACTTTTTTTACAAGCAATTGCTCGCGGCTGACGGCCGCTTCAAACCGATGGACGAAGTCCTTTCCCTCTTCGAAGCCTTCGCTCCGATGGAGGCACTCAAAAACTCGATCTTTTATTGCGGCAGCGGTGTCACCGCGTGCGTCAATCTACTCGCGCTCGAAGCCTGCGGCATCGGTATGCCCCGCCTCTACCCCGGCTCCTGGAGCGAGTACTGCCAAGACCGCGCGCGGCCCGTCGAGCGGGGTTGAATCGGGCTTGTAGGGTTTGCACCCGACAATTGCAGCCTATTCTTTTTGGTGATTCCAGTGCCGGCCTCGCCCTTCTCAAACGAACGGATGCAATGCGCGCTCTCCAAGAATAACCCGCAATTGTAGGGAGTGTAGGGTGCCCGACCTGCGCTCAAAGCGGGCGGATCTCCACCTGCGCAAGTCCCGCGCCCAGAATTCCCAGCTCCTTTGCGGCGCCATAAGAAAGATCGATCTCCCGCTTGCGGCTCACTGGCCCGCGGTCGTTGATCCGCACTCGCACCATCCGTCCGGAGCGCGGCTCGCGCACCTCCACGATCGTCCCAAACGGCAGCGTTCGATGCGCGGCCGTCAAAGCGTGACGATCAAAGCGCTCGCCACTCGCGGTGCGACGTCCCTGCCATTTTTTACGCCCATACCAAGACGCAAGGCCGCGGACCGGCTCCCGCTTCTTTTCGATCACGGCTTGGGCGGGGGCAGAAATGGCTGGGGAAATAGAATCCGAACGACGCGGAGCGGGCGCACTGCAGCCCACGAGGAGAATCAGGAATACCGTAAACGCCTGACACTTTGTCAAAAGCCTCACGAAAGCGACCATACCCACTCACTCACCCGTTCCGAAAAAGGGACCCGCGCCTCCCACGGCACGCGATGGGCGGCCGAAGGCGCGAGCCACACCGTAGACCGCGGATCCGCAAAGCGCATTCCCCGCGCGATCGCCGCGAACTTGGTGTCCCGCTCGCCCGCGATCCAGAGAATGGGAAGATCCAGCCACGCCAGATGGGGAACCAGATCCAATTGCCGCCCGAGCGACCACGCCCTAAGCGCGCAAACCGCCTCCGCGCGCCCCGACTCCGGCCGATCCACGCTCTCGCCGCCCGCGAATACCGGTTGCGCGTTCCACGCGCGCATCACCGAGGACCAGGTCTCGCTTTCGAATCGCGAAGCCCAGCGCTCGTCTTCCTCCCGGCGCACACGGCGCGCCTCTTCGTCCGCCAATCCCGGATTACCCGAGACCAGCACCAGCCCCGAAAAAAGATCAGGCGCGAGCAGCGCCGCATGCATCGCCAAACGCGCGCCCATCGAGTAGCCGAGCAGCACCGGCCGCCCCGAAATCCCGGCGCAAAACCGCTCCGCCCAGGCCAGAAAATGCGGCGCCGACTCGAGCGCCCGCGCCTCGTAACCAAAGCCATCCCAGTCGGACGGCGCGCCCAGCATGCCGTGCAGCGCGATCACCTTCGCCATAACGAATCGTATCGCTCCCAAAAGCGCGCGGTGGCGACCGCATCGGGCTTCAGTTCAATCACGGCGTGACCCGCGAACTCGGGCAGCGACTCGGGAATCCGCTCCCAGCGCTCATACTGCATCGCCCACATCCGCGCCCAGTCCTCGAAGCCCACGCCATGCTGGTTTTCAAAAAGCGGGTTGCCGAAGATCCGAGAAAAAATACGGCCGCCGCCGTTGTTCATCACCACCAACTGCGCCTTGACGCCCGCGTCGAGCTGCGGCAACACCCAGGGCGCCGGCAAGTCGTACATCGCGGTGAGATCACCCAGAAGCGCCCAGTTCGGTTGGCCCGCGCGGCAAAAGCCGAAGAACGTCGAAGTCTGTCCGTCGATTCCATTGGCGCCGCGGTTGGCGCCCATCACGAACCCGCGATCGGCGCGCGTGGCGGCCAGATCCCACTCACGAATCGGCAGGCTGTTGCCCAGATACACGCGCGAGCGAACCGGCAAGCGCTCGCTCCACGCCAGGATCATTCCCGGTTCGGAAGCCCCCTCCTCGCGCAGAAGCTCGAGGATTTGCGACTCCATCCGTCGATCCTGCTCCAGCAAGGCCGCCGCGGTCGCCACCGGCGCCACCTCACTCCAGCCATCAAATACTTCGGCGAGCGGGGCTTCGATATGCACTCCACGCGCCGTCCCGGCAAACGGGAGATCACTCACCGAGAGCAGCGGCAGGTCCGCGCGCTTTCCGTCGAGATCGCGCCAAAAGCGTAGGGTCGGCACGCCGCCGATCCGCAGCACTCCGTCGATGCCCGAGGCCATTGGCGTGCCCAGGATCCGGTCCGAGGAGCCCAACGCAAGCGCCTGCAGCTCGGGACGCTCGCGCAGCCCGGAAACTCCTTCGAGATATACCGGCGCGCCGAGGCGGCGCAAAAACGTGGCCACCGCCTCACGCGCCGAGGAAGACTCAATGCCGCCCACGATCACCAATGGACATTTCAGCGCGGACAGAAACTCGCCGATGCGAGCGCGGGCGCTGGCGGCCATCGACACGGGAGTCGGAATACGCGGTTTCTTCGAGGTCTCCCATTCGTCGGGCGAAAACTTGCGCTCCAGGAGCGGCTCCTCGAAGCAGAGATTAATATGCGCGACACCTTGGCGCGCGCGGGCCAAGACTTCGCTGAAACCAAACGGAAACGGCTCTCCCGCCTCGATGTCGCTCTCCGCGGCGACGTAACTTCCAAAGATCCCCTTTTGTTCGATCGCCTGCGGCGCGCCCGTGCCCCGGTACTTGCGCGGGCGATCTGCCGTGACCATCACCAGCGGCGTGCCGGTGTAGTGCGCCTCGATCACCGCGGGCAAGAGTTCCGCCACTGCCGTGCCCGAGGTGGTGATCACCGCCACGGGGCGTCCCTCGGCCTTGGCGCGCCCCAAAGCAAAGAACGCCGCCGAGCGTTCCTCGAAATAGTGGTACGCACGCAGATGCCCCGCCTCGCTCAGCGCGCCGAGCACGGTGATGAGCGGACTGTTCCGGGCGCCCGCGCAGAGGCAGATCTCCCGCACGCCATGCGCGACCAGCTCCTGCGCCGTACGCAAGGCGAGATCGATATTCGGAGACTGGCTCATGATAGCTCCCAACCCAGCATGCGCTTGACTGAGCTCCGCTTATGCGCGAGCTCGCGCCATTCCCGATCGGCATCGCTGCCTTTGAGCACTCCGCAGCCCGAAAACAGCCTTGTCCGCTCCGCGTTCCACTGCACCGACCGAATCCCTACCAGGCAGACGCCCGACCCATCCCCCTGCTTGACTCCAAAAGGCGCGCCAAATCGCCCACGCCCGGTCCCCCGATCATGCTCCCGGAGCCAGCGGGCCGATGCCTCGCGAGGATAGCCGCCCAGCGCCGCCGTGGGATGCATCACTTCGACCCAGTCCTCGAACGGTACGCAAGCTGCCGTCTGAAGACGGATCCGGGTCCTGAGATGAAAGAGCGTCGGAAGCTCGCAAACATGAGTCGAGCCCACCGACACGTGCCCAAACCTTCCGATCCGCTCGCGGATGTCGTCGATCACATGGCGATGTTCGCGCTGGTCCTTTTCGCTGTTCCAAAGAACGCTCCAGCCCTCGCTCTTCGGGGCCGTCCCGGCGAGCGCCATCGTCTCGAGATCACCATGGGCGTCGACTTCAAAGAGCACTTCAGGGGATGCGCCGAGCAAACCCTCGGCATCCGATCCTTCCGTCCAAAACCCGTAGATCCGTGAGCCCTCGGCGCGCTCCAGGAGTGCCAGGAGCGCTCTCGCCCGATCCGCCGGCCCCGGATGCCCAGGGGCATCCTCGAAGGTCACCGGAACGGCCTTCACCAGTTCTTCCCGCTCAAAACGCTCAAGAAGTTCCGTCAACTCCCGGCGAAATCGATATTCACGAATAGCCGGATCGCCGCTCCAGCGCGGTTTCCAGGTGGTAACCGGGGGCGAACTCCGGATCCAGGCGTCCAACGCCGCGGCCAAGAAATCGCGCGTGAACCAGCGCGATTCGGAAAAGTTCAGCCAAGGTTTTGGATTTGTGAGGAAAAAATCGGGAGCAAAAAAACTGACTTTTCCGGCGTTTTCGTCTGTATTCTCTGACTTGCCCGAAGATGCGCAGGACTGCCCGTCAGGCGCATCGGAAATTCGAAGATCTCGGGCTGCCAGCAATAGAGTTCCCGGGCGCGTTTCAAACACAGCGCCGGAAAGCAGCCAGGATTCAAGAAATGGAGTCAGCCCTGACATCAGTAAGGTCAAAGACCTAGCAAATTTATCGCTTGTTTGAACAGGGAAATTTGATAATCAACTGAGCTTCAACCTACCCGTTGGCCCTCTACTGGCCACGCATTTCGGGGACTTTAAGAATGGCATTGCAACGCAGTATTTTCTCATTCGGAAATGGTCCCGCAAAAGTCTCCATCGGCGGCAAGGAGTTCGTCGTCATCGCCGGCCCATGCTCCATTGAGTCGCACGAGCAGTTCAGCCACATCGCCCATCACGTCCGCCGCGCCGGCGCTGCCATGCTCCGAGGCGGCATCTTCAAGATGCGCACGCACGCCAAGTCATTTCAGGGATTGGGAGAACAGGCCTATCCCATCGCCCGCGAAATCAAGCGCCAGACCGGCATGACCTTGATCTCCGAGATCACCGATCCTCGCCAGATCGGTCCCATGGGCGAAGTGATTGACATGTTCCAGGTCGGCGCCCGCAACATGCATAATTACGAGCTCCTCAAAGAGCTAGGCAAGACCCAGGTTCCAGTCATGATCAAACGCGGCTTCTCGGCACTCGTCGAGGAGTGGGTCGCCGCAGCGGATTATGTCCGCAACGCCGGCAACCCCCATGTCGTCCTATGCGAGCGCGGCATCCGCACGTTCGAGAAAGTCACCCGCAACACTCTTGACCTCTCGGCGGTCGCCTGGGCCCGGGCCAACACCGACCTCCCGGTCTTCGTCGATCCCAGCCATGGCACTGGCGTCCGCAACCTGATCGGCCCGATGTGCCTCGCCGCCGCCGCTGCCGGCGCCGACGGCCTGCTCCTGGAAGTCCACCATGCCCCGGAAAGCGCGCTTTCTGACGGAAAACAGGCCCTGACGCTCCAAGACTTCGACAAGATCATGGCCGACCTCAAACGCATGTTACCAGCCCTCGACCGCAAGCTCCACGCTATCGAGGCCATGCAGTCGGAATGCGCCGAAAGTGCCGGCCCAGTGGAGTGCCTGCAATGAGCACAACCCCGGTCCACGCGTCCAACTCTGACTCCATCCGCAACATGTTCAGCTCCATATCGGGACGCTATGACCTCGCCAACACGGTGTTGTCGCTGGGTACCCATCACGGCTGGCGCAAAGCCGTGGTCCGCCTCAGCGGCGTGAGTCGAGGCATGAAAGTCCTCGACTGCGCCAGCGGCACGGGTGACCTCGCCTTCGAATTCGAGCGCACAGTCGGCGGGCCCGCGGACGGCGGCGAAGTGATCGCCACCGACTTTTGCGAGCCGATGCTCGAGCAAGGAATCGTCAAGGGGCGCGCGCGCGGCTCTGCCGTGCGCTTTCAAGTTGCCGACGTAATGAATCTGCCGTTCGAAAGCGACCGTTTCGATGCCGCAAGCATCTCGTTCGGAATTCGAAACGTCGCAGACCCCGTCAAAGGACTCTCCGAGATGGGCCGCTGCGTCCGTCCCGGTGGCATCGTCATGGTGCTCGAGTTTGGTCAGAGCCGCATGCCGGTCTGGGGCCGCTTTTTCGACTTTTATTCCAAGAACGTCCTTCCCACTTTGGGTGGCATCGTCACCGGCAAGCCCGACGCATACAAATATTTGCAGCGTTCCTCAGCGCACTTTCCCTGCCGTGACAACTTTCTCGCCATGGCCCGAAAGACTGGGCTCTTCGACGAGATGTCTTATACTTCGCTCATGGGCGGAATCGCTTACGCTTACCGCCTGCGCCGAAAGGGAGCCGCTCAATGATCGAGCTCATGCCCCGGAATGTTGCGGACTCGCTCGAACGCCTCGATCTGACTCTGGACACTCCGCACGAGATCCCCGAGCTCCAAAAGCTGCTTTACGAAACGGTTCTGGCCGGTGGAAAGCGCTTTCGTCCCGCGCTTTGCTTCCTGATGGGAGAGATCCTTGGCGTCTCCGGCGCCGAGTGCTCGCCCTATGCCCGGGTCGCCGAGCTGATGCACGCCGCGACCCTCGCGCATGACGATGTCATCGACGAGGCCACCAAACGGCGCAACCGTCCGACGCTCAATCACATCGCCACCAACCAAAAGGCGGTCCTCACGGGCGACCTGCTGCTCGCCCGGGTCGTTTTCGAGATCGCGCAAAAGGGCAACCTCGAAATTCTCCGCGATGGCTCGCAGGTCCTTGAGGATCTCGTCCGCGGCGAATGGCTCCAGATCGACCGCCGCAACCAAAGTCAGGTCAACCGCGCCCGGCTCGAGGCCGCCGCCATTAAAAAGACCGCCAGCCTCATTGCTTGGTGCTGCACCACTCCGGCGCGCTTGGCGGGCAATGATCCGACCATGGTCGAGCGCTGTCGCAAATTCGGCAACCTCGTCGGACTCTCGTTCCAGATGGCGGACGACATTCTGGATTTCGAAAAAGACGGCGAAAAGCCCTACGCCAACGACATCCGCGAAGGCCTAGTCAACTTCGTCATCCTCGAGATGATGGAGCGGGACGCCTCGACGCAGCCCAAGATCCAGAAGCTGCTGGACGACGCCGCCAACAATCGAGCGCTCAACTGGCCCTGGGACGAATCCACTCTCGATTCAGCAAAGCTCGGCGTGCGCGAAAAGACCCGGCAGATGCTCGAAGACGCCCGCAAAGAGCTGGCGGAGATCTCCCAGCACTCGCCCAACCCGCGCGCCGACGAGCGCCAAGCCGCGACCGAAGCCCTCGACATGATCCTCGCGATGATGGCCGAGCGCATCCGCTAAACATTTACGCAGCGCGTTCGTAAAGAAAGCATCGCTGTCGCAGAATCGGCTTTTCTTGCCCTTCCCAGGCGTTCCGGTTTATCGTGCGGCGCGAAGGGACATTCTGCCACAATGAAGCCAAATCACTCGTCCGGCCAAGCCGGCATCCGCTCCTCGGTTCTCGACAACGTCATCCAGGCGATCGGCCACACTCCGATCGTACGGCTCAACCGGGTCACGCAGGGCTGTCCAGCTCACATTTACGTCAAGCTTGAGTTCATGAACCCGGGCGGTTCCATCAAAGACCGCATCGGCCACTGGCTGATCGACGACGCCGAAAAGCGCGGCTTGCTCAAGCCCGGAGGCACCATCGTCGAAGGGACCAGCGGCAACACCGGCGTGGGCTTGGCCATTGCGGCGGCCATCAAGGGCTACAAGTGCATCTTCGTCCTACCCGACAAGATGTCCAACGAGAAGATCCAGAACCTGCGCTCCTTCGGCGCCAAGGTGGTCGTCACGCCTACCGCGGTCGAACCCGAAGATCCGCGGAGCTACTATCAGGTCTCGCGCCGCCTGGCCCGGGAAACGCCCAACGCCTTCTATATCAATCAGTACGACAATCTGGCCAATCGCGAGTGTCATTACAAGACAACCGGCCCCGAGATCCTCGAGCAGATGCCGCAGATCGACGCGTTCATCGCGGGGATCGGCACCGGCGGCACCATCACCGGCGTCTCTCGCTATCTCAAGGAAAAGAAGCCCGCGGTCAAGACTGTGGCCATCGACCCGGTCGGCTCAATCGTCTACGAATACTTCAAGACCGGCAAGGTACTCACGCTGCCCAAGACCTACAAGATCGAGGGCATTGGCGAAGATTTCATTCCTAAAAATTACGACTTCTCCGTGCTCGACGAGATCGTCCAGGTCGAGGACAAGGAGTCTTTTGTGATGACCCGCGACCTCCTGACCAAAGAAGGTCTCTACTGCGGCGTCTCGAGCGGTTCCGCCGTCGTCGGCGCGATTCGCTGGGTCAAGCAGATGACCGATGCCGGGCACGACATGAAGGGCAAGAACGTTCTCGTCGTCCTTCCGGACAGCGGCAATCGCTATAACTCCAAAGTCTTCAATGACGACTGGATGCGCGAAGTCGGCTTCCTCGAAAAACCCTCGATGGGCACGGTGGCGGACATCCTCGCGGTGGTGCGTCCGTCGACCGAATCGGCGCAAGCGGAGCAACTCATCATGGCCCGCCAGTCCGACAAAGTCTCTGCCATCATCGAGCTGATGCGCGAAAAGAGCATCAGCCAGGTCCCTGTCTCCGACGGCGCCGGCTGGATCAAGGGAATCGTGACCGAAAGCGGCCTGCTCACGGCCCTCTATGAAAACCGCGTACGCCCCCAGGACACGATCGAGCAGCTGGCCAATCCCTCGATCGAGTTCGTCACCGCTGGCGATCCGGTGGAAAAAGTCCAGCGCCTGCTCTCCTCCGGCAAAGTAGCCCTCGTGACCGACGAGACGCACACCGGCAAGCTACGAGCCATCATCACGAAGATCGACCTACTCACCTATCTCGGCTCGCGCAACAGCTGAGCGCGGCGCCTAAAAGGAGAACGTTTCATGAAAAACCATGAACAGAAGAATAGCGGATTCGGAACACTCGCCATCCACGCCGGCCAGGAGCCGGATCCTTTGACCGGCGCGGTGATGACACCCATTTACCAAACCTCGACTTACGCCCAAGAATCGCCGGGTAAGCATCGCGGCTACGAATATTCCCGCACGGATAACCCGACCCGAACGGCCTATCAGGCTTGCGTAGCGGCGCTGGAGGGCGGCAAGCACGCCCTCGCCTTCGCCTCCGGCCTGGCCACCACCGACACGATCCTGCATACCCTGAAGCCAGGCGACCACGTGATTTGCGGCGATGACGTTTATGGCGGCACCTTCCGTATTCTCGACAAGGTCTGGAAGAAAAAGGGCATCGAGCTCTCCTTTGTCGACATGGGCGACCTCAAAAAGCTCGAAGCAGCCTTCCGCCCCAATACCAGGGTCCTCTGGGCCGAAACCCCCACGAATCCGATGTTGAAGATCTGCGACATTGCCGCCGTCGCCGCGCTTGCGCGCAAACACGGCGTGCGTTCGATCGTTGACAACACTTTCATGAGCTCTTACTTCCAAAAGCCGCTCTTGCTCGGCGCCGACGTGGTCGTCCACTCGGTGACCAAGTACATGAATGGCCACTCGGACGTCGTGGGCGGCATCCTCGCGACTAACGACACTGCGTTCTATGAGGAGCTTAAATTCCTTCAAAACGCCTGCGGCGCCGTGCCCGCGCCCATGGACTGCTTCCTGGTCATGCGTGGCCTCAAGACCCTGCACGTCCGCATGGAACGCCATGCGCAGAACGCCATTGAGATCGCCAAGTATCTCGAAAAGCACCCCAAGGTCGAGAAGGTCATCTACCCCGGCCTTGAGAGCCACCCGCAGCACGCGCTCGCCCGCCAGCAAATGTCTGGCTTTGGCGGCATGATCACCTTTTTCGTCAAAGGCGGCCTACCCGAAGCTCGTTCCTTTCTCGAAAAGGTCCGCATCTTTACCCTGGCCGAAAGCCTGGGTGGCGTAGAGTCCCTGATCGAGCATCCGGCCATCATGACTCATGCCAGCATCCCCGCGGAAACTCGCAAAGAGCTCGGCATCCATGACAATCTGGTCCGCATCAGCGTCGGCATCGAAGATCTTGTGGATCTCAAGGCCGACCTGGCTCAAGCGCTAGACTAAAGTCGCTCACCAGTTTTTGAGCAACGGCCGGAACCAACAGCGTGGTCGGGCCCCATCCATCGGCGATCCCAGGTCCTCGCACGAATAGAGGGCGGCTTCCTTTTCGCGCTCCAGCACAGAAGCGCTGTCAAAGCGCGGCTCGGCTCCCGGGATCATTCTCAAGTTCCAAGGCTTACGGCAAACCGCCCCATTGAGATAGGTATCCAAGCGGCACTGGGCAAGCGGATGACTTACAAAAGTCTCAGGTACGCGATCGCGTATGAACATCGGGAAAGCCACGTCGCGCCGATTGCCCTGAAGACGATTCAGGAGCTTGGCCAACACGATTCCGGCGTTTGCGGTGCGATAGCAAAGATCACGTTCCATCTGGTTGCCCAGGCGGATGTCGCAGACTTGCTTGGCAAAGGGATCCACGATCAGGCGATGACGCGCGTTTTCTTCA
>CAYXVB010000073.1:0-16843 GCA_964467785.1 uncultured Bacteriovoracaceae bacterium | reverse complement strand
AATACGGAATGTCGGTAGCCTTGGATAGAAGGCGCGCGAGCGTGCGGCGATTCTTGATTTTGAGGGGATTGGCCGCGAGGCTCTGCGTCTCGACATTGGCGGCGAGCGGCTCTCCATTGCGATCGAGGATGAGGCCACGCCGGGGACGGATCAGCATCTTGGACTGGAACTGGCGACGCGCCATGTTCTCGAGACGGGGATTGCTGCCGAGCTGGACCCAGGCCGCGCGCCCCACAAGTGCGGTCGCGATGACCATGCAACCCACCATCACCCAGGTGATCTCTTTTTTGGGATCGATCGAGTTAGGGAGTGACATGCTCGCTCCTCGCGGCGCTAGTCTCGATCACGTCTTTTCCGCCGCGATTCAAATGGATGATCTGCTCGCTCTTGGGCTGAGTGAGACCGAAACGGGTCTTGGCCAGGATCTCGAGACGGCGGGGCGAGCGGAGCGCCGTGACCTTAAGCTCCATCTGCTGACGATGCTGATGAAGTTCGCGAATTTTCCGGTCGGCCTGGGAGATCGTGTAGGTCGTCCCCACGATTGAAAGCCGGAGCCAGACCGTGCCGATCGCGAGCACGATGACGAGAGGCACTACCCACATGGGAACCCAACGACGCAGCATCCTGCCACTTCCCCTTTGGTTTTCAGATCCGTTCGGCCACCCGGAGCTTGGCGCTGCGGGAACGCGGGTTGCGGGCGACCTCTGCCTCATCCGCTTCCAGCGGCTTCTTGGTGAGCGGCTCCCAACCCTCGCCCCTGAACGCATGCTTGACCTTGCGGTCTTCCAACGAATGGAAGCTCAGGATCGCGGCACGACCTCCGGGGACTATTTCCATGATAACACGCTCAAGCAGACAATCGAGTTCCTTGAGCTCTTCGTTGACCACGATTCTGAGCGCTTGGAAGGTCCGGGTCGCGGCATGGATCCGGCCGTGGCGCGCGGGCGGGGGCACAGCCCTGACCACGAGCTCGGCGAGCTCCTGAGTGGTCCGAGGCAGGGTTCCCTCGCGTCGGGCATTGATGATCGCGCCGGCGATCCTTCGGGAGAATCTCTCTTCGCCGTATTCGCTCAGGATTTGCTCGAGCTCGCGCTCGGTGATCCGGAAAAGCAGATCACGGCACGACACACCGCGGGTCGGATCGAGTCGCATGTCGAGCGGCCCCTCGAAGCGAAAGCTCAGTCCACGCTCGGGGTTATCCATCTGGTCGCTCGAGAATCCGAGGTCCGCAAGCAGGCCGAGCACCGGCTTTCCGCCGAGCGCCTTCGTGACTTCGCTAAAGCGCCCGTGAAAAAGCTCGAGACGCCCTTCCTTGATCTCCATGTCAAAGCGCTGACGCGCGCGCTCGATCGCCTCGGCGTCCTGATCGACCGATAAAACCCTGTGCCTGCGGGTCTGCGGATCGGCAGCGAGCGCTTTGAGGAACTCGCCGGTATGCCCCCCACCACCCAGCGTGCAGTCGACGATCCAATGTAGAGGCGCGTCGACGGGAAGTTTCTTGAAGGGTTCAAGGATCGCATCCGTGATGGGCCCGGCAAGAATCGGGACGTGAACGGTCTGCTGCGGCGCGGAGGTTGAAGCGGAGAAGGAAGTGTCAGTCATAGTATGGGCACGTCGGATCAGGTTGTCATGGCGGGCACTTGTATTCAAGAGCCGCCGAAGGTAGGAATGACCCCACTATGTCGGAAAAGACTCTCAAAACTCTCACAGGCGTTTTCTGGACCTCGGTCGCGGCGGTAGTCGTCGCATTCGGGATGAGCATCTACACCGCAGTGAGCAAGCATCGGGCCGACAAAGCCGCGGAGCCCGCAGTGATCTTTACCCCGGCAACGGTCCCGGCGGGTGGCGAAGCCGCTCCCGTAGCACCGGGCGTTCCGGTGCCGGCTCGCTGATCTAGCCGTCAAACCTTAGCAGCGTTGAGTCGAGGCATTGAGTCCCGGCCCCGTATATGCGTGCGCATTTGATCGACGGCGTTATTTCGAGTGCTCAAAAAGGGCGGCGCTCATCGGCCGAACGTGATGGATATCCAGCCACCCGATCAACGCCTCGACGACGCCACCGAGTGCCCGCGCTCGATCCCGGTCGACGCGGAAATTCCAGTCGATGACGAAGCGGAGTTGATCTCGCCGAAGTATTTCTCGATCGCCATGCGGGCGAGGTAAGACGACTTCACCTTCCAGAATCGCTCGTGGACGGTGAGGGCCGCGATCGCGATCTTCCGTCCCCCGTCAGTGCCATAGCCCACGAACCAGTCGTACTTGCCCGGTGGATCCATTCCGGTCAAGGAGCCTGTCTTGCCACCGACTTGGATCGTACCCGCCAGATGCTTTTGGTGCTTGAAGAAACCGCGGAAGGATTTCTTGGAGGTGCCGTGGATCACGGTCTCCTTCATCAATTCGCGGATCTCGGCGGCGGTGCGCGGGTCGACCGAGACGCCGGCCATTTTTGGTTCAACTTTGTAAATCGACTTTCCTTCGTCCGTAAACACCGAACGCACGATGAAGGGCTCCATCATCACGCCGTCGTTGACCACGGCCGCGGCGATCATCGCGCCATGCAGCGGGGACATCGTGTTGTCTCGGGTGTAACCCGAGGCGGTTTCGGCGCGCTCCCATGGATCCTCGGAAACCGGAGCGGAGCCGGGCTGAACCGGCAAGTCAGCGGAGATCGGACGATTGAAGCCAAAGCGATCCGCGTAGTTTTTTAGTTCGGCGGGCGTCATGTTGAGCGCACCCAGCTTGCCGAACACGGTGTTGATCGAGTTGGCGAACGCGGTCTTGAGCGTCGGATAACGGGTCCAGCGTGTGACCTGGTTCTTCATCACGTTATTGCGATACAAAGTGTGATTGGCGCCGTTGAAGGGGATGATCGTGTTAGCCGAGTAGTTCTTGGTCTCGATCGCCGCCGCCGCGGTCACGACCTTGAAAACCGAAGCCGAAGGAAAGGTCGCGCGCAGGGCGAGATTTCCGATCGGGCCCGCTTTGGTCGAAAAACTGACGAGCGAAAGCACCTGGCCCGTGGTCGCGTCCATCGCGACAAAAGCGCCGTAATCGGGCTTGTACTGCTTGTAAAGGCTTTCCATGTAATCCTGGAGCCGCGGATCGAACGCGTACTCGAGGACGGCTCGGACCTTCTTGGACGAACGCCCCTTGGCCGGCGCCATCGAGGGCAATTGCGTGTCGACTGGCGCCGCGGTCGTCTTGCCGGCAGTGGAAAGATCGATCTCGATCTCTGTCGGAAAGCGATAAAATGACGTGTAATCCGCCAGCATGGACGCGATCGATTGTTTGGTCAGGCCGAACTTGTTTTCGATCGTGACCCGATGCGGCCCCGTAAGCACATAAACGGACGCCACCGCCATGGCGGCCGCGCCCAGCGTGGCCGTGATGATGATCCTGCGCGAGCCCGACAGGGTGAGCCTGGGAATACGCGACGCCAGTTTTTCGGTCAGCAAGATCATCAATCGCATCTTTCGGGTCGAAAAAGTCAGAGGACGGGAAATTCGGTCGTTACTCCCGGGAGCGCGCGCGGAACCTCCTGGCGCGCCACAAGTGGGGGCTCATCAACGATTGTCACCCGCCGATTCCGGGTCGGTCAAGGTTTCTTCGTCTGATGGAGCATCGAAAGAGAGCCCGCTGGGCGTCTCAAAAGTAGAGGGAACGGAAACCCGATCTTTTTCAAAGGAAAGAGATACGCCAAGTTGGGAAACTCGCTCCTCTGCCGATAGATAGCGGGCCTGCACCATCTTAGTCAGGATGGAGCCGATCTGGCGGCGCATGAACGAAGTGAGTTGTCGCGAGCGGAACGACTGGCCATATCGGATCGGACTGGGCAAGAGCGCCGCGAGAAATGCCCCCTCTTTGGCGGTCAACTCCGAAGGCTGCTTATTGAAATAGTGCCGGGCGGCTGGTCCGATGCCATAGATGCCATCCCCCCACTCCGCAATATTGAAATAGACTTCGAGGATCTTGCGCTTGGGAATCACTTTTTCCAACTTTACAGCCAGATAGGCCTCCCTGATCTTGCGCCAGATCGTCTTATCGCGCTCCAGAAAGACATTTTTGACCACCTGCTGCGTGATGGTGCTCGCGCCACGCGCGAAGCGACCCTCTTCCAAATCCTTTTGAATGGCTTCGCGCAGCTGATTGGTGTCAATGCCCTGGTGCGTATAGAAAGCCCAGTCCTCGCTCACGACGACCGCACCCAGAGCTGCCTTGGAGATCTGGTCGATGGGGACCCAGTCCTCAGGGCGCCCTTTTTGAAAGCGGATCCGGGGCGGCTCCTTGCGACCGACAAAGATGACGACGGGGTACTGGGATTTGAGAATGGTCAGGTCTGGAAAAACCTCGCAGCCCGAAAGGCTGGTCAGAAACACGAACCCAAGAACCCATCTGCGAAACGACATAAAGGAACCCATAACACACCGGGTTAAGCGCACCCAAGAGGCATCGCCAAAATCGCGACGTTTCTCTTGTACATGTCCAATGACATGGGTAAGCTAAATCGGTGACAGAAAAGAAGAAAAGCAAAGCCGTGGAGATTCCCACGGACAATCCATACATTATCCCGAACAATAACCGCACCTACTCCAATCCGGCGAAATTCAAGATCGCCCGGGACATCTTGGAGCGATACACCGGTAGCCCCGTCGAGCGTTTCCGCAAGCAGATCATCCTGACGAATTTCGATTATTACCTCGGCCGCTTCCATAACCTCTGCGGCGACGAGCGGACTCAAGGCTCCGCGATGAGCGTCGTCCACAGCGACAAGGCGGACGTCTCGATCATCGACTTTTCCATCGGTTCGCCGACGGCGGCGCTGATCATCGAAGTCCTTTCGGTCATCGAGCCCACCGCGGTCCTGCTGCTCGGCATGTGCGGAGGACTTCACCGCTCCCTCAAGGTCGGTGACTTCATCCTTCCCACCGCCGCGATCCGCGACGAAGGAGCTTCGCGCCACTTCATGCCGCCTCAGGTGCCCGCCCTTCCGACTTTCAAGATTCAGAAATTCGTTTCTCAGATCATCGTCGAAAAGGGCTTGGATTACCGCACCGGTGTCGTCCATACTACCGATTATCGGTTCTGGGAATTTGATCAGAAGTTCAAGGCGCAGCTGTACGAAGAGCGCGCCCTGGCGATTGACATGGAAACAGCGACGCTGTTTGTCGGAGGCTTCGCAAGCAAGGTTCCGATCGGCGCGCTGCTCCTGGTCTCCGACCTTCCGCTCCGGCGCGGCGGGATCAAGACCAAAAAATCCGCCAAGGCCGTTTTCCGAAAGTTCACGGACCTGCATCTCGAGATCGGGATCAAGTCGATGAGCGAAATCGCGGCGCGAGGCGAACACATCCGGCACTACAGATGGTGATTTGAGAAAGAGCATGCTGAAAAAGATCCTCGACTACTTCACGAACGACTTGGCCATCGACCTGGGCACCGCCAACACCTTGGTGTATGCCCGCGACCGCGGGATCATCATCAATGAGCCCTCGGTCGTCGCGATCCATCGCAACGCCCGCGGGCAAACCCGCGTTTTGGCGGTCGGCAAGGAAGCCAAGGACATGTTGGGACGCACCCCCGGCTCGATCCAGGCCATCCGCCCTCTCAAGGATGGCGTCATCGCGGACTTCGAAGTGACTCAGCAGATGCTCAAGTACTTCATCACCAAGGCGAGCGAGCGCCGCGCCTTTATCCGCCCTCGCATCATCATCTGCATCCCCTTCGGCATCACGCAGGTCGAAAAGCGCGCCGTGAAGGAGTCCGCCCAATCCGCCGGCGCCCGCGAAGTGCACCTCATCGAGGAACCGATGGCCGCCGCGCTCGGCGCCGGCCTTCCGATCCGCGAGCCTTCGGGCATCATGATCGTCGACATCGGCGGCGGCACGACGGAAGTGGCCGTCATCTCTCTCGGCGGCATCGTGTACTCCAAGTCCGTACGCGTCGCCGGCGACAAGTTCGACGAAGCCATCGTCAACTACATCAAACGCAAGTACTCGCTGCTCATCGGCGAACGCTCGGCGGAACAGATCAAGCTCTCCATCGGCTGCGCCTACCCGTTCGAAGAAGAGAAGACCTACGAAGTCAAAGGCCGTGACCTGATCTCCGGCGCGCCCAAGACGATCGAGCTCAACTCCGAAGAAATCCGTGACGCCCTTGCCGAGCCGGTCTCAGCAGTGGTCGACGCGATCAAGACCGCTCTCGAGCGCACACCGCCCGAACTGGCCGCCGACATTGTCGACAACGGCATTATCCTCGCCGGCGGCGGCGCGCTGCTCGCCAACCTGGATATCCTGATCAAGGAAAAGACCGGTCTCCCGGTCGCGCTCGCCGAGGATCCGCTCACCTGCGTGGTTCGGGGCTCGGGCAAAGCGCTCCAAGACCTGGACCTTCTCAGAAAGGTGACGATTGTCTGAAACGTCCTTCGCGAAAGCGCCAAGGGACTTCCTTCGGGTACAACCCGAAGAAAGCCTTTCGATGCTGCGCGAGGCGGTCGACTCCCGCGCCTCGGTCCTGATCTGGGTCAAAGATGCGGAGCTGACGCTCAACTCCTCGCTCGTACTATTGAGCGCGGAGGATCAAGCCATCTTCGCCACGGTTCCGAAAAGTCTGGAAAGCTCGAAGCTCGGCGAGGTTTCCGACGCCTACTTCAGCATCTCCCTGCTGCGGGCTAATATCTTTTTTCGCGCCCGCTCCCTCGGTCCCGACAAATTGGGGCTGAAATTCGCGCTCCCACAACAAGTCTTCAAAGTGCAGCGCAGGAGGGACCTTCGCTTCGTGATCCCGGACGGACACACGATGCGTGTCGAGTTCCAGGACCCCTTGTTCGTTGAGAACCGCATCACCCGTAAGGTGCACGACCTCAGCGCTTGTGGATGCTCCCTCATCATCGATGGCGAGGATCGGCCGGTATTTCAGCCGGGTCTCGTGCTGCGCGGCCTCAAGCTCCGGATCAGGGACCGCTGCATCGAAACGGACGCCGAAGTCCGCCATGTCGCCCCCTTTCCGGAGGCCATGAGGATCAAGGGCGTGAAAGTGGGGCTCAAGTTCACTTCGATCAAGGTCTCGGACTCCGACAAGATCGCCGCGTACGTGCTTGAGGAGAGCCGCAGGCACTACCTCAAGTTTATCTGAACCTTAGACGCGGATCACGATCTCGGGGATCTCATATCTGATCACGCGTCCTCCCCACTGCTCCTTGAACTCGGCAACGCGCGCGTACGGATGAGCCTCGTCCGCGGTTCCGGTCGAGCCACGATCCTCCGGCACGACGTAGCCGTTGAAGTCATAAAGCCCGAGCCCCTCCCGAGCACACCAGCGGATCGCCTCCAAGTGCGCCAGCGCCTGGGCGCTCCAAGCGCCTCGCGCGCCCTCGCCGCGCTCCTCCCAACCAAAGAGGTAATGGGCCTCATCGCCGTGGATGGCGACCAGGATCTCGGCCTGGACCGCGCCCTCACCGACCGAGGCAGCGGAGCGGAAAAAGCGGACCCCTTCGGCGAGTGGGATCCATGAGACTTCGAGTAGCTTTTCGAGCCAACCGCTCACGGGAGCAGTAAAACCATGTTCACGTCCGAACCGACGCAAGCGTTCGCCAAAAAGCGGCGCGAAATCGGGCGTGACGACGGCAGAGACCGCCCCAAAACGGGATTCGAAAAACGCGTCCGCGGACGACGCAAGCGTCCGCCGAAGGCGCGGGGTGATCCGGTCCTCCCAACTGGCCGCTGATCCGCTGTCATTCGGACCGACCAGGTCGATCACGAGAGTCGCCGCACGGTCTAGGCGGGATACTTCAATCGGCACGCCCGCCAACCGAGCCTCAAGTTGACCGCGCCGCCAGCGGGGGCGAAGCGTCAGCGACTCGAATCCAGGCAAGAGCCTCGATACCGCCGTTGCGAACGTGGCGAGCTGCCGGGGGACTTGGTCGTTTCGATGCCAGTCCAGCAGGGGTCCATTCACGCATTCGAAGCGCCCGACTTCGTCGTCGGTTTGAGTCCGCAGGACAATGCCGCCCACGTTTTCCTGGTCGCTGAAAACGACATAGGCCTCCACCCCGACGGCCTGGGCGGCTTGGTTCCAGGTCAAGGTCTGTGCGAGCGGCACCTCTGCACCCTGCCGACGCTGCCAGGTGCAGACGTGGATCCACTGGCGAAGTTCGACATCCGAAAGCTGGGAAATGGGTTTTGCGATCCACATGGGCTGAATGATTGTACCACCGTTATCGGCGCCCGGCCCGGGCATCGCTTCTGCATCTTTGGGATCCATTCCGAATCCAAGAAGAGGCACGCCTAAAATCGTCAAAGTTCCGTCCGATTCACAAGCGAGCGACGATCCATTATGCTCGACAAGGAACCTGCGTTCAAACCTTACAAAATCGGGAAGAAGCCCATGGAACTGAGAAAACGTCTCGAATTCCTGAAAAAGTATCGAAAGGTCGCGGTGATCGGCATCAGCGCCAACCCGCAACGTCCAAGCCACTGGATCTCTCGGGACTTGATCGAACAGGGGTACGAAGTGATCGCGGTCAACCCGGGACTTCCGCGCATTGAAGGGATCCGGGTGGTAGCCTCGATCGCGGACGCCGTCATGACGGCGGGTCCGCTGGAGATCGTCGATGTGTTCCGCTCGCCCGCGGCGATCCCGTCACTGATCGAGGAGCTAGCTCCCCATAAGCCGGCGCTGGTGTGGCTGCAGCCCGGCGCGGAGAATCCGGACGCCGAAGACCGCGCGCGAGCTCTCGGCCTGACCGTGGTGTCCGGCGAATGCGTCTACGCGGACCTTCATAATGAACCTTCGGCGAGGCGCGCATGACGTTCACTGCGACCCAGAGGCATTGCTGAGATGGCACCGCTGACTTCGCGCGTGATCCTGGATTGCTCGACGCTCTTTCCGGGCGCCCTGATCGGCAAATGGCTGGCCGAGCGCGGTGCTCGCGTGATCAAGATCGAAAACCCTCGTTTTCCCGATCTGACCCGCAAGGCGGGACTCAAGGCAGGGTCCTATTACGAGGACTACAATGCGATGAAAGAGCACGTGTCGCTCGATCTCTCGAGTCCCGAGGAGCGTCCGAGATTCCACGAGCTAGTCGCGCAGGCCGACGCCTTGATCGAGGGCTTTCGCCCGGCGGCCAAGATCCGCCTGGGGCTGGACGAGAAAACGCTCCATGGGGTCAACCGCCGCCTCTGCATCGTCAGCCTGGTCGGTTACCCCGAAGACGGTCCCTGGCGCGACCGCGCGGGGCATGATCTCAACTTTCAGGCTCTTTCGGGGATGCTTTCGCTTTTTGGCGAACAGCCTGGCCTGCCTCTGGGAGAAATCCTGGGCGCATACGAGGGAGCATTTTCCCTGATGTGCGCGCTGGACGAAGCGACCCGGACCGGGCGCGGAACGCGCGTGGTGATGAGCTTCTTTGAGACGATGAAACGGATTCAGAGCCGTCTCGTTCGCGATTTTCAGCACTCGGGCGAGACTCCCCGCCCCGGCGGGACGCTGTTTTCCGGAATGTACCCCTGCTACCACGTCTACCGCGCCAAGGACGGACGCCGGATCGCCGTTGGTGCGCTGGAGCACAAGTTCTGGGTCAAAGTCTGCGAGGTCGTCGGGACTCCGGACCTGATCAACGATGGCCTGGCCACCGGAATCGCCGCCGACCGCGCGATCGAACGGATTCAGCAGGCCTTTGAACTCCGCACGTGGGACGAATGGGCCCCCCTATTTGAGGCCGCCGACTGTTGCGTGGAACCCGTCCTCAACTACGGCGAGGTCTTTTAGAGGTATCCGCTTCCTTTTTGATGCCCAGTGCGTCAAACCCGCATTGCATAACAGTGCCAGCTCGGATAGAAGGCCATCTCACCCACTGATGACGCGGCGTGCATCAAAAAGGAAGCGGATACCTTGGCGTATAACCAAAAAGACTATTTTTTCCACAAGGCGAAGAAGGAGAACTTCGTCGCCCGCTCGGTATTCAAGCTTCAAGAAATCGATGACCGCTTTCATATCCTGAAGCCGGGCTACAAGATCCTGGATCTCGGCGCCGCGCCTGGATCGTGGTCGCAATACGCCGCTCAAAAGGTCGGTCTGCAAGGGCGCGTTCTCGGAATCGATATCCAAGCCATCAAGCTGACGCTGCAAAACTGCGTCTTCGTCACTGCAGATATGAGGGGACTTGATGTCGGCAAGGTCATGGCCGACCATGGCATCTCGCCGCCGTTTGACGTCGTGCTCTCGGATATGGCCCCCAAGACCACCGGCATCCGGATCACCGACCAGACCCGCTCGCTCGAGCTTTGCGACCTCGCGCTCGACACCGCCGAGCGCTTTTTGCGGCCACGAGGCTCCTTCGTCTGCAAGCTCTTCCACTCCGAGGAATTCGAGGCGTTCCGCGACAAGCTCCGCTCCAAATTCCAGCGCGTCGAAGTGCTCCGTCCCAAGAGCACGCGCAAGGAGAGCAAGGAAATCTTCTTCATCGCCACCCACTGGAAAGGCCCCGCCAAGCCGGCGGCCCCCGAGACCGCCCCGCAATCCTAAGGAAACCGAGACATGTTCGTTTTCTCGAATCTCGCCACCAGCATCGACGGAAAGATCGCAACTACGAGCCGCGCCTACTTCCCGTTGGGCACCGACGAGGATCGGCGGCAGATGCAGGTCCTCCGCCGCAAGAGCGATATCGTCTTGTTCGGCGCCTCCACGCTGCGAACCTACAAGGGGTTTTGCGGCCTCAAGGACGCGCCGGCCTCTCGGCAGCCCGCCAATGCCATCGTCAGCTCATCGCTCGAAGGCATCAGCGCAGCCTGGCCATTTTTCCGGGATCCCGGAAAGCGCCGGATTCTCTTCGTGACCCAGATGCCCTCGGCCGCGCGACTCCGGACTTTCCAAAGGTCGTCGGAAGTCGTTCTCCTCGAAAAGCCGACCTCAAAGAAGCCCGTCGCCCTACAGATCGTCCGCGCGCTCGAAGATCTGGGCTTCAAAAAGCTGCTTGTCGAAGGCGGCGGCGGGATCATGTGGGACTTTGCCAGCCAGGACCTCATCGACGAATACAACGTCACGATCACCCCCAGAGTGGTTGGCGGCGTCGGCGCGCCGACCCTCGTGGACGGTCCCGGCCTACCCCCCAAGGGCGTAGTCAACCTCAAGCTCGCACGCTGCAAGCGCATCGGGGACGAGCTGTACCTGATCTATCGCAAGACCGGAAAACGGGGCTAAGGCCCGACCGGAAACAAGGCAACCCAAACGCCGTAGCGATTCAACGAAATCGGATTTCCGGCGGTGGATTACAGCCAGGACAGGGAGCGGCCACGTCCTTGGCGATGCGTTCCCAGACCGAGGTCAGCATCCGGCGGAAGCCAGTGCCCAGGATCGTCGCCACGACCAGCATTGCCGAGAGCATGAGGAGGTATTCAACGATGACCTGGCCGTCATCCTCCTCGAACAGGGCGCGGAGGCGCTCGCGCCCCTCCCCGTATGCCCTCGCGAAAACTTCTGCCAATCGGCCGATTAACCCCTTCCGCATCCCTCAAATTATAATGTAAGATCGCGAGCCATGACAACCCAACCTGAGGCCGGCGGACGCCGCACTGTCATCAAGACATTGATTCCATTGGTGGTTTTGCTCGCTTTGGTGATCGGCGCACTGACGCTCGTCAAGTCGCAGCTGCCGGATAAAACTCAAAATACCGAAGCCCCGAACGCGGGTGATAACGGCGAGTTTAAAGTGGGCGCGGTGACCCCGGATTTCGTGCTGCATAAGTTCGGCACGAAGGCGGATGAAAGCGGAATTAAGCTTTCGGAACTCAAGGGCAAGGTCTACCTCGTCAACTTCTGGGCAAGCTGGTGCACGGCCTGTATGATCGAGATGCCGTCCATCGTTCAGCTACAGAAATCCTTTGGCTCCAAGGGACTCGAGATCGTCGCAGTCAACGTCGACGAAAAACCCGAAGCCGTGCTCCCGAAAACGCTCAAGGAGATGAAGATCGAGTTCCCGGTGTACGTCGATCGCGAAACCAAGCTCTCCGAGCTTTTTGACGTCCACGCCATTCCGCTGACCGTGATCCTGGATTCGCAGCGCAAGGTGCTCATGATCCATAATGGCGAGCTCGATTGGAACAGCGCTGAAATCCGCGGAAAAATGGAACAATGGCTAGCCAACAGCAAGACTTGATGATTTCGTCCTCCGGAAAGCCACGCAAGGCCCTCAACAAGACTTTCGTCCTGCCGCTGATCATCTCCAAAGAGAACAAGGCGGTCATGGGCGTCATCTTGACGATGCTCGCTACGTTTCTCTACCTGACGTCCAATCATTTCCACATCGCGCCGCCTCAGCTGCTGCCGATGTCGATGATCGACAACGCGATTCCGTTCATTCCGGAAACCATCTGGATCTACCTGAGCGAGTACTTCCTGTTCTTCATCACCTATGCGGCGATGAAAGACATCAAGCTTTCGAACCGATATGTGTACTCTTTCCTATCCCTTCAGACCGTCAGCGTGCTGATCTTTTGGGTCTTTCCCACGGCCTTTCCGCGGGATTTGTTTCCCCTGCCGGATAGCCTGGATTTCGCGACCAACTACGTCTTCAAGTCGCTCAGAACTACCGACAGTCCGGCCAACTGCCTACCCAGCCTGCATGTGAGCAGCGTGTACCTGTCGGCACTCATGTTCCTGAAAGAACGCCGAAGCAAGTTTCCGTTCATGTTCCTCTGGGCAACCATGATCGCCATCAGCACTCTCACCACCAAGCAGCACTACCTGATCGACGTGATCACAGGACTGCTGATGGCTGTCACCTTCCACTGGATCTTTGATACCCTCGTCACTTACCGGGGATCCGAGGCGGTGCCTGCCGCCGCCAACGGAAACAGCAATGGCAACGGAGGGGCTGAAAGCGCTCCTGCCAGCGGAGTCTCCGGTCAAGAAACCCCGACTGGCGACCAGGCAAAACGGTAATACATCTCTTCAAAGCGATCGAACGGCAAGACGACGAAATCCGCGTCACCGCCGCGTTCGATCGTCCCCTTGCGCTTGTGGATCCCCAGCGCCTTTGCCGCGTTATAGGTGACCGCGGCGAAAATCTCCGCGCGCGTCATGCCGAGATAAAGCGCCGCGATGGTCATCACTGCGGGCAGCGATAGGGTCATGCTCGTTCCCGGATTAAAGTCCGTCGATAGCGCGACCGCAGCCCCAGCGGAGATGAGTTTGCGCGCGGGCGCATGGGAGGCCTTGAGATAGAACGCCGTTCCGGGAAGGAGTACGGCCACTGTATCGGAGGAAGCTAGCGCTTTCACTCCGGCGTCCGAAATGCATAGAAGATGATCGGCCGAGAGGGCGCCCAACCCTACAGCCATCGCGGCGGATTCCGTGTTGGCAAGCTCGTCGGCGTGCACTTTGACGGATAATCCGAAGGATGCCGCTTTTTCGAGGATCCGAACGCCTTCCTGGACCGTGTAATAGCCCTGATCGACAAATACGTCACAGCTTCGAGCCAGCTTCTTTTTCGCGACAATTGGGAGCATCACTTCGATCAGCTCCTTGAGATACTCCTCGCGCGACATCTCCTTCGGGAAAGCATGGGCACCCAGAAAGGTTGCGGAAAAGGTCAGCTCCGGAAATCGCTTGCGAAGCCGTGGAATCACCTCGAGGATCTTGAGCTCCGATTCGGTCGTGAGCCCGTAGCCGCTCTTGATCTCAATCGTGCGGACGCCGTAGGCGGCCATCTCACGGACACGCGGGATCGCAAGACGTTCAAGTTCTTCGACAGTGGCCGCGCGAGTGGCGCGGACCGTAGTGAGGATGCCTCCTCCTTTTTTGGCGATATCCTCGTAGCTTGCGCCACCGCAACGCAGAGCGAACTCCTCGGAGCGGTCTCCTGCGAAGACCAGATGCGTGTGGCAATCGATCATCCCAGGAATCACCGTATGACGGCCGCGCAGATCGCGCTTACGCACTCGCGCGTATTTCTTTGGAAGGTCCACGGTTGGTCCGACCCATTCGACGCGCTGAGGTATCTCCTTTTTACCCACCTTCTTGACGCTATAAACCACAGCGCCATCACGGATCACCCCGAGATCGTGCTCGTCTACCCGTCTGCCGTCTTTGACGCGCACTCCTGCCCCGGTCCAAACCTCGTTTGCATGAATGATGGCTTTCAGCACGCCCTCAAACTACCGCACGGGACTCGCGCAGTCAAAACGCGGTTGTGATAAGGTGCCTGCGCATGCGCTACCTCCACACGATGATTCGAGTCACCGACCTTGAAAAATCCCTCCGCTTTTACACCGAGGGGCTGGGGTTCCAGATCGTCAAGAGGTCTGATTACCCGGAGGACAAGTTTACGCTGGTGTTCCTGCGCGCGCCAGGCGATGGCGACAACGGTCCCCAGATCGAATTGACCCATAACTGGGGAGTCACTCAGTACGAGCGCGGCGATGCCTACGGGCACACCGCCTACCACGTCACTTCGATCACGGACGTACAGAAGCGACTGCAACAGCGCGGCTATGATCTCAGTTGGGGACCCGGCCGTACGCCCGACGGCAAAAGGGGCATGGCCTTTATCGACGATCCGGACGGCTACGAGATCGAGCTGATCGAGTATTAAGGAATTTCCGACATGATGAACCTGATCCGCGCCGTCCTAGGAGCGCTCATCCTATTTCTCGACCGGGCTTTTACTCCCACTCCGGTGCATCGCCCTGTGGAGAAGCAGCGGCAGCTCGAGGTCGAACTCCGTCATCTCGCACTTTATCAGTTCGAAGCCTGTCCCTTTTGCGTCAAGGTTCGCCGGGCGATGAAACGACTCGCCATGCCGATCGAGCTACGGGACGCGCGCAAAGTCCCGGCTTTCGGCGAAGAGCTGGAGCGTGAGGGCGGCATGAGGCAGGTTCCCTGTCTCCGGATCGACGAACATGGCGGCAAAGTGCGCTGGCTTTACGAGTCTTCGGACATCATCGCCTATCTCGAGGCCATGTCGGGTCGTTTCGCCTGAACTTATTGAAAAAAGGCCGTCCGCATGGGATGGTGCGCGGATGGCATCCCTGGATATGCGGCGTATCGCCGCTGTCACCAGCCTCGTTTCCATTCTTTTCCTCGCGCCTGTATTCGGGGCACAATCCGCGCGCGCTGCGGGTGGCAATCGCTGGGACCGAATCCTCGACACTGCCGCCAATCGGGAGATCACCTACGGAGTGAGCCTGGGGGGCGACGGGTTCGAACATTTTTCCCGCAACGCGGATCGGAATTTCACGCCCGCTTCAGTGAGCAAGCTCTTTGTCGCCGATTCGGCACTCCGACATCTCGGGCCGGACCACCGCTTCGTCACCCGGGTCAAGTGGCTGGAATCCCCCGCCACGCCGGGGATCGCTTATGGCGTAACGATCGTGGGCGCCGGGGATCCCAGTTGGGGAATGTCTGAGTACGGCGAAAACCTCACGACCCGAGTCAAGGCAATCGCCGCCGAAATGCATTCGCGCAAAGTCCGATCCATCCAGGGACCGATCCGCGCCCGCGCCAACGATCCGCGCTGGCTGATTCGCAACGTGCCCCAGGGCTGGAAGGATGAAGATCTCACGACCTGCGACGGCGCTCGCGCCGAGGCCCTCAACAACGACATCAACTGCGCCAAATTAATCATCCGCTCGCTCAATACCTCCCGCTGGGAATCGGCGGAGCTGACGGCACCGGTTCGACTTAAGCTCACCTACGGCCAGGCCACGGGATTGAGCGTCCAGCGCTCGGACGATGGCTTTCTGATCCAAGGCACGCTCAATCACGGATCGCCACGTACGGAGCTTTATCTCCCAGTACCCAAAGCCACTGGGTGGGTGCTTCGGCTCCTTGGTTCCGCGATCTACTCCGCGGGCATCGTGATCGACAGCCACGACGTCGACCCGCCAGCGGACGCGGTTCAGCGCGAGCTCGTCATCCAATCCCCGCCCCTTCGTGAAATCCTTCCACCCTTCCTCAAGCTCAGCCTCAACTTCGTGGGCGACGCGATTTACCAAGAGCTCGGTCGCGTGGTCGGTGATCCGGGCGCACCGGATCTGCGCGTGGCAGGACTTGAAGTGATGACACGCGATCATGGGGACCTGATCTTACTGAACGATGGGAGCGGACTGTCACGAACGAACGTGACCACTCCGAGAAAGGTCCACCAGTTCCTGATCTCGCTGCTTGAGACACCTTACTTTGAACACCTCTGGAACGCCCTGGCTATCGCCGGGACGGACGGGACACTCCGAAGTCGCATGGTAGGCACCCTCGCCGCAGGAAAATTTCGCGGCAAAACCGGCACGGTCAATGGCGCCTACAATCTGGCGGGCTTCGCCCCGATGCTCGCCTCGGACGGCAAGATCGAGGCGCTGATCCCGTTTGTGTCGCTCACGCAAGCGCCCGTCTCCGGGCGCGATCAAGCTCGCGCTACGGCAGACCGGCTCGTAGTCGAGCTCTTCCGTTAGGGCATCGATCAAAGCATCGGCATCTTGCCGCCGCGCTTTACAAAGGCGTCCCGCCCGATTTTCTCGGCAATGTCATATCCCGCGTCCGCATGGCGTACGATCCCCATGCCTGAATCGGAATTGAGTACACGGGTGAGACGCCAGTCGGCGTCTGCGGTTCCATCGGCGACCACGACCATGCCGGAATGGATCGAGTAACCCATGCCGACGCCGCCGCCGTGATGAAGACTGACCCAGGATGCGCCATTGACCGAGTTGACGAGCGCGTTGAGGATCGGCCAATCAGCCACGGCATCCGAGCCATCCTTCATCGCTTCGGTTTAACGGTTGGGCGAAGCCACGCTGCCGCATTCGAGGTGGTCGCGACCGATCACGATCTGAGCGGAGACCTTTCCTTCGCGAACC